>JAGRHW010000125.1:0-2792 GCA_020444765.1 Gammaproteobacteria bacterium
TGTGAGCAATCAGGCCGAAGCCACAATTGTCTTTCTCGAAGGCCGGACGATAGAGACCGTATTTGGCGGCTTTATCCAAATAATTCATAGGGTTACACCTGATAATGATGAGGCAAAGGATACCGACGCGGCGGCGCGGCAAATCATTATAGCGTTCCGTGAAGATTTACGGAAATTTTACCCGTTGCCAGGCCGACTGCCGGAGCTGCCGGCTTGCCGGAAGAGTGGTCAATGCGGCGTAACGGGCGGCCGGTTTCAGGCGTTACTTTTGAGGGATTCGTGAATCCGTTTGATCTGGCGGATCCAGGGGTGCCGGGTGCGAACCTCGTCGGGCAGCTCGCGGATCGCCTGCTGGGCGTCCTCGATATCGGAGTACAAGCCGTGTACCAGGGCGTACCAGGTTTCTTCACCGCGTTTGAAGGAGAAGATCGAATTGGGTCCGGCCAGGTCGTGGGTTTTCAGAAACCGTTCCACCTCGTCGCGATTACTCGAGGCAATCATTTGCACGGTGAATTGCGTGGGGTTCTGCATCAAGACCCAGTTGGCCGATTGCAGCTGCAGCTCGTCGTTATCGGCTTCGGTCTGTTCCGCCGCAGCGCTGGCTTGTTGTTCAGCGTTGGCTTTGTCAGCGGGTTTCTCGGCCTTGGCGGGCGTTTCCGGCTTGGCTGCCGGCTCTGGTTTTGGCGGAGTAGCCGGTTCAGGTTTTGCCGGCGGCTTTTCCTCCGCTTTGATCACGACCGGTTTCGGCGGCGGCTGGACCGTTTCGATCGGCGCTTGCACGACCGCTTTCGCTTGAGCCTGCGGCGCGGGAGCTGGATTCTGAATACGCGGCAGTGTAGGCGGTGAAGGCCGGTTCTCAAGGGTTCCGGGCAACGTCGTGGCGGGATTGTTATGACTGTTCAGCTCCGATAACAGCACCAGCCGCGAAGGGCCTCCGGCTGCCGGCTCGACCGGTTGCAGCGGCTCGCTGAGGGTGATTGTCTTAACTTCTTGCTCGGCGAGTGGTTCGGTTTGTTCACTGTCACCAAGAAACAGATAGGCCGCAAGCAGGATGAACACGCCCGCCAAGCCTGCCAGCAGGTAATTTTTGTTGAATGGATTGGCAGCAGTCTGGTTGATCCGGTTTGTAACGGTTTCGATGATCGATGCCCGGCCCGGTTCATCGGCCGCTTTTGTTGTCGGCTTGCGGAATAATTCGTTCAGTGCTTTGGTTGCCTCTGTGCAGGTAGAGCCCGGCAGTCCGTTGGCATTCCGGCGAATTTCCTGAAGGTGTTCCTTGTCCAGTGGCAAAGGCTGGAAATACCCGGCGTTGCGCAATCGTTGATCGATAAAATCCGTGGTGTCCTGCAGTTCCAGTCGAGGAAGTGTCAAAGTTGTATAATTAAGGTCGATGTCGGCCGGGATGATCTGGATAATGTTTTCCGCAAACTCCTCGGTGGCCGTCAGGGCGATACGAAATGAGTCCAGTTTGGAGCCGTCGCGCATGTAAAGCATGCCGGAGATCAGCTTGTACAATTCGGACGGTGTAACCTGATGTGCGTCATCCACCAGAATCACGGCCTGAAGGTTTTGTTCTTCCAGCGTGCGCAAGCGGGTGGCGAGTTCGTCAAGGCACTCCTGCAGGTCTTCCGGGGCCGATACCTGGAAGGCCTCGAGCATGCCGGCAAAAACATTGTAAGCACTGAAGTGCTGGTTGCCTTCAACGATAAAATACTGCACCGACTCGTTGGTTTTGGAAATCAGCAGTGACAACAGCGAACTTTTACCGGCGCCGCGCGCGCCCGTGATGACGGGCAGTTGCTCGCTGCTGTTGAGTATCGTGTGTAACTCGTCGAGCAGCTCCTGCAAGGCGTCGTTGCTGAACAAGGCGTCGGTTTTGACGTCTGTGTCGAACGGCTGTTTGCTGATTCCGAGCGTGGCCAGTGCATCAGCGCTCAGCGTAACCTGTTCCGTCTGTTCGCTGGCAGTCATGAAAAAAGGCGTTTCATCGTTTCGGAATTCGGTTTTTCGGGCAAGCATTTTTATCCGTGCGCAAAACAACAGGAAATAAATTCCCACTTATGGATTTATAGTCGAAATTTCCGGTGAAATCAGCGCCTTTTTCAAGTCAGATGGAAATTTTTTGTCAGCGTGTTTTCGGGGCAGCCAAATCACCGTCGCGAAAAATCCTGTGTAAGGCGTGACCAATCGCCTAGCGGCAATGCCGGATGGTTTCACGCAATAGCTGTTCGGAGAAATCATTGCTCAGAACGGTTTGGCCAATACCGGTCATCAGCACCAGATTGAGCGAATGATCGCGGACTTTTTTGTCCTGCGCCATCAGATCGAGAAACTGCTGCTCGCTCAATGCCGCCGGTGCTTTGGTCGGCAGGCCGGCGCGAGCAATAAGGTCCTCACAGGCCTGCCTGTCGGCTTCGCTGAGCCAGCCCAGGCGCTGCGAAAGATCGGCCGCCATGCACATGCCCGCGGCAACGGCTTCGCCATGCAGCCAGTTGCCATAACCCATGCCGGTTTCGATGGCGTGGCCGAAGGTATGGCCGAGATTCAACAGGGCGCGCTGGCCTTTTTCGTGCTCGTCCGCCGCTACCACGTCGGCCTTGAGCTGGCAGGAGCGTTCGATGGCGTAGGTCAGTGTGGCGGGATCGCGTGCCAGCAAGGCTTGAATATTGTCCTGCAACCAGTCGTAAAACGCCTTGTCGATCAGCAGGCCGTATTTGATGACTTCGGCGATGCCGGCCTTGAGTTCCCGGTCGTCGAGCGTTTTCAGCGTGTCGATATCGGCGATCACCGCG
>JAGRHW010000125.1:2811-9568 GCA_020444765.1 Gammaproteobacteria bacterium
GTGAAAGGCGCCGATCATGTTTTTACCCAGCGGATGATTGACGCCGGTTTTACCGCCGACCGACGAATCGACCTGTGACAGCAGGGTTGTCGGCACCTGGATAAAATTGACGCCGCGCTGATAACTGGCCGCGGCAAAACCAGCCATATCGCCGATCACGCCGCCGCCGAGAGCGATCAGGGTGCAGGTGCGGTCGAAACGCACTTGCAGCAGCTTGTCGTAAATCGTTTCAAGCACGGCCAGGGTTTTGAATTTTTCACCGTCCGGCAGGATGATCGTATGCAGCTGGTAGTTTTTCAGCGTGTCCTGCAAGCGGGCGAGATAAAGCGGCGCCACGGTTTCATTGCTGACGATCAGCACGTTTTTGCCGACGATCGCTTCTGCAAACAACTGTTCCTGCCCAAGCAGGCCCGGGCCTATATAAATGGGATAGCCGCGGCTGCCCAGGTCGATGTAGATTTTCACCATGGTTTTTCAGGAATGCCTATTCGTTCTTTTGTAAAAATTTGATGATTCGTTCAACCACATAGCGCATATTGCGACCGTTTGAGTTGACCCGGAAGTCGGCCAGCGACTCGTAGATCGGCGCGCGCTCGGTCATTAGTTTGCGCAGGGTCGCGCGCGGATCATCGGTTTGCAGCAACGGCCGGTTTTTGTCGTTGCTGATTCTCAGGAACTGCTCCTTGAGATTGACATGCAGATAGATTACCACACCGCGGCCAGCCAGCAGTTTTCGGTTTTCCGGGCGCAGTACCGAACCGCCACCGGTCGCCAGCACGATCGGGGATAGCGCGGTCAATTGTTGGAGGATTTTCGTTTCACGTTTGCGGAAACCTGCCTCGCCCTCGTATTCGAAAATAGTAGGGATATTGACGCCGCAGAGCGTCTCGATTTCCTTGTCACTGTCATAAAAATCCATTTTCAGTTTACGGGCGAGGGCCCGGCCGACGGTGCTTTTGCCGGCGCCCATCGGGCCGATCAGAAAGATATTCCCGGATTTTTTCATCGTCGCCGGTGCCTGCCGGTGTGCTCCGGCTCGGGATCATGCCAGGCGGCGGTCGGGCGGGGGAAGTGGCTGAATCTGGAAATCGAACGGCTGGTGTTCACATTGACGGGTCTGGGCTGATTGCGTTAACTCTAAACCAGAAACCGCCTTCGCGCCAAGTATGAATCAAGCGTCGTATTTTCTATCCCGGCGGTTCGCAGGTGGACTTATACAGAGCGGGCATAAAAAAAGCCGGGTAGCGTACCCGGCTTTTTTCGTACGGTTTTTTTCGCTTAGTAACCGAGCGGGGTGTTCTCCCGGACGATCTTCGGCGTGACGAACACCAGCAGTTCGGACTTGTTGTCGTCCTTGACGGTGCGTTTGAACAGTCGACCGATAAAGGGCAGGTCGCCGAAGAACGGAACCTTGGTTATCTGGTCGAGCATTTCCTGTTCGTAGATGCCGCCGAGGACCACGGTTTCGCCGTTGTCGACCAACACCTGGGTGTTGACCTCGCGGGTATCGATACTCGGGATCTGGAAGTCACCCTGGCCGAAGATTTCACCAACCGTGTCTTTATTGACGGTCAGGTCCATGATGATGCGATCATCCGGCGTGATATGCGGCGTGACTTTCAGGGCCAGTACCGCTTTGCGGAAGGACACCGAGGTCGAACCGCTGGACGAGGCTTCAAGATAGGGGATTTCCACACCTTGCTCGATATAGGCTTCGTGCTGATTCGCGGTAATGATGCGCGGACTGGAGACCACTTCGCCTTTGCCTTCTGCCTGCATGGCTGACAGTTCCAGTTCCAGCAGGGTGCCGAACGGCAGTTTGGCAAGAGCCAAGCCAAGCGAACCGGCGACATTGGATGCTGGCAGGTTGACGTTGAAGCGCTCGTCGCCAAGGCTTTCGTTGTCGACCAGGTTGGCTACACCATTACCGTTGCCGGACAGTACAAAGCCTTCACCGTCTCCGTTGGTCGTGTCGCGGTTGGCGCCCATGCGGAAACCGAGTTCTTTGTTGAAGTCGTCGGTCGCGATCACGATGCGTGATTCGATCAGGACCTGGCGGACCGGAATATCCAGCCGGTTGACCAGGGAACGTATCTGGTCCAGCTTGTCGGCGGTGTCGCTGATCAGCAGGGTGTTGGTACGTTCATCGATCGTGACGTTGCCGCGTTCGGAGAGCACACCGCCGGTCTCGGATTTGAGGATGGCGCCGAACTCCTCGGCATTGGCATAGTTGATCTGGAAGAACTCCGTACGCAGCGGTGCGAGTTCGACTTTTTGCTGTTCCGATTCGAGCTCGATCCGCTCACGCTGGGCAATCTCTTCGGCCGGTGCAACCATGATCACGTTACCGGACTGGCGTTTGCCGAGGTTTTTGCTCTTGAGAATAATATCCAGAGCCTGATCCCATGGAACGTTTTTCAGGCGCAGTGTCAGCTTGCCGTCGACGTTGTCGCTGACGACGATATTCAATTCGGTAAAGTCGGCCAGCAGTTGCAGTACTGAGCGGACTTCGATGTCCTGGAAGTTCAGTGACAGGCGCTCGCCGGTATAGCCGAATTTTTGCTTGCGTGACGCTTCTATATCTTCCTTCGGCATGGGCTTGAGTTCAAGCGTGAAAAGATTGTCTGACTGGTAGGCCAGTTGTTCAAAATCCGCTGTTGCCGGCTGAACGACAACCCTGACACCATTGTTGGCGTTGCGGGTATCGATAAACTGCACCGGCGTACCAAAGTCGGTTACATCCAGACGCTTGAGCAGCGCATCGTCGATCTGTGTGCCGGGAAAGTTGATAACGATTCGGCCGCTCTCGTCCTTGACATCCATCGGAATGCCGGGCTTGGAGAGATTGAACATGACCCGGCCTTCGCCGTTCGGTCCGCGGCGAAAATCGATATCGTTGATTTCGCGGCCGTTATCGACCTGACTTGTTCTGCCTTTGGCCATGCTTTCAACCGATTGTCCGGATGAGCTACTGGCCGTCGATGTGCCACCGGACTGCAGTGTCACGATGACGCTGTCACCGACAACATCGGTTTTGTAGGAAACCATCGAGGCGAGGTTGATGACGACGCGTGTACGACCGTTGGCCTCGACAGCGGTAACGCTGCGGACCAGTCCGGTGCCGATTGGAATCATCTTGTCGGCCAGGCCAAGCTTGGTGCCGGGGAAGTCAAGCGCGATACGTGCCGGGTTGTCGATGGTGAAGGCGCGCGGTTCGACCGCGATGCCGCTCATCTTCAGGGACAACTGTTGCTGATTGCCCGGCAAGGCTACGTGACTCACTTCCTGAAGAACAGTGGAGTCCGCCATTGCATTGTCAGACAGCGCGATATTCAGGGACAAAGCGACCGCGACCAAAGCGCCGAGAACAGGCTTGGGGTTGCGCCTGTTGCGCCTTGCGTTACTTGGTTTTTTCATGCTTGATAAAACGCCGCCTAAATTATTCACTTGCGTCTCCATAGTACTATTCTTCTCTCATAGCCAATTTGGCATTTCGGTTAACCCAGCCGCTCAAACCGTCGGGTACAAGCTCAAGTATCGAAATACTGGTTTCTTCAACTTGCTGGATTTTGCCGTTGTTCTGTCCGGCGTAATTGCCGGGTTGAATTCGATGAATCGTGCCGTTGGGGTCTTTGACAAGCCCCCAGGTTTGATCCTTCTGTTGCAATAATCCGACCATTTTCAGAGAATCCAGCGGAAACGTTTCCAGAGGCTCCTTGCGTCGTCCCTGTTCGGGTCGTGGACCGGTGTATTCGGCGGCGACGGCATCGGATGCCATCTGATCGGTTTGCGGCTTGAATGGATCACGCAATTGATCCGGCGCGTAGACAAAGGTCTCGTAAGTCGCAAATTCCGGCAAAGGGTCAACCTTGCCTTGATGTTTCATTTTGGTCTGTTGCACGAACGTATGAAGATCGCTCATGTCCTTTCCGCAACCTGTAAGGCCGATTGCGCAGCTGGTAATCAAAGCCAGATAGGTAAATTTAGTTTTCATCTTGGTAGTGATCCACGGTCATAGTGTCGTCGGGTGATGCACAACTTATTCGTCTTCCAGATAACGGTAAGTGGTTGCGACAAGATCCATAGTCAGTTCTTTCGGGCCATCGCCGGTTATGGCTTTACCACCTTGGGTCTTCTGTTCACCAATCTTGATCTCGCCAAGTGTCACGATACGGGGCAAGGCGGAAAGTCCGCTGACGAAGCTGCCGAACTCATGGTAGTTGCCGGTAACACTGATCGTGATCGGGTATTCGGCGTAGAATTCCCTGGCAACTTCGTGCTCGGGTTTGAAGTATTCAACGTCGAGTCCGCTTGCCACGCTGGTCTGTGACAGGTCCACCAGCAGACTTTCAATGTCTGTTTTGTTGGGCAGCTGGCGCAACATGACATTGAAGGTCTTTTGCATTTGCGCGAGCTGCTCGGTGTAGGCTTCCCGGTTGGCGGCTTTCGATTGCTCGGTGTCAAACTTGGTTTTCAGTTCCTGTTCCTTGACCTGAGTGGTTTTCAGGCGATCATTCATCGGTTGCACGAAAAACCACGCGCCGGCGGCTGAAATCGAAACGAATGCCAGAAAGATAACCAGGCCTTTTACAGCATTTGGAGCGACGCCGATCCTTTTCAGATCGTTGACGTCCATTGCCTGTAGATCAGCTGCGATCTGCTTGAAGTTCATGTCAGGAGGCCTCTTCTTCGGCGTTGGTGTTTTCCAGTGTCAAGCTGAGCTTGAATGTGCTGATGCCTTTCTGCTGGTCGGCTTCGATAATTTCCAGAACCGGCTGGGCAAACCAGTCCGAGTGATCGAGCTTGCGCATCAGCGCTGATACCCGGGCATTGGACTCGGCCCGTCCTTCCAGCACGATAGAGCCTTTTTCCTGTACCATCGATGTCAGGTAAATACCGTCCGGCAGCCGGTTGGCCAGCTCATGGAAGATATGCACGAGTTGTGGACGCTGGGATTGCAGTGTCTGAATGATTTCCATGCGAGCCAGCAGCTTGTTCTTGGTGCTTTCCAGCTCTTTGATTTCTTTCAGTTCAATCTGCAAAGCTTGGATTTCGTTTTCCAGGTAATTGTTGCGTGCATTCTGAAAATCGATTTTGGATTGCATGAACTGCATGCCGGCAAATACAAGTCCAGCTCCAACGATCATGCAGCCTAAAAGCATGGCGAAAAATTCGTTTTGCTTCTGTTTGCGATAGGTTTCGCGCCAGGGAAGCAGGTTTATTTTGGTCATTTGTCAAAACCTCTGAGAGCCAGTCCACAGGCGATCATTAAAGCCGGGCCGTCATCAATGATGCGTTGCTGATTGATGCTTGATGCGAATGTCATGTTTTCGAACGGATTGGCTATGATGGTCGGTGTGCCGATACGCTGTTCGATCAGCTCGGCAATACCGGGGATCGTCGCGCTTCCGCCGGCCAGGACAATCTGGTCGACATAGTCGTTCTTGTCGCCGGAGAAGAAGAACTGCAGAAAACGGTTGACCTGCTGCACGACCAGTTGCTTGAAAGGTTCGAGCACTTCAGGTTGATAGTTTTCCGGTAGTCCGCCGGTACGCTTCACACGGCCGGCATCCTCGTAGGACAGACCGTAACGGCGCATGATTTCTTCGGTGAGCTGCTTGCCACCGAACGGCTGTTCGCGGGTGTAAATCAGCGTTTTGTCGCGCAGTACGGACAGACTTGTCATGGTCGCGCCGATGTCGACGATGGCCACGGTTTTGTCTTCACCATGGTCGATCACTTGATGTTCGATCAGGCTGAATGCTGATTCCATCGTGTAAGGCTCGACATCAACGATCTTGACGGTCAGGCCGCCGATCTCGGCAGCCGCCGTGCGGTCCTCGACGTTTTCGCTGCGTGATGCCGCCAGCAAAACATCGACCAGACCGGCCTGATCCTGGTTCGGGCCGAGTACCTGAAAATCCAGGTTGATCTCTTCCAGGGGGTAAGGAATGTACTGATCCGCCTCAAGCTGAATCTGAGCTTCCATTTCATGATCGCGAAGATTGGACGGCATGGTGATGATCTTGGTGATGACCATCGCGCTCGGCACTGCCAGCGCGGCAAATTTTGTCCG
The DNA here is from genome assembly GCA_020444765.1 of Gammaproteobacteria bacterium. Next base: position 8,888 of record JAGRHW010000125.1, read on the forward strand.
CGTATCCGCCCGCTTCATGGCGCGCCGGATTGCTTCGCCGACCACTTCCACGTCTTGCAGGTTTTTTTCGTTGACAGCGTTCGCCGGCAGTGGCTCAACTATATAACTGACGACCTTATAACCCTGCTTGGTACCCTTGAGTTCCAGCAGTTTTACGGAGGTCGAGCTGATGTCCAGACCGATGAGTCCCGATTTATTTGAGGTAATATTGAAAGTCATGTCACATTTAACGCCCGTATAAGTGTGAAACTTTAGACAAAATGGGGGTTTCACCATCGGGAACTATCGCGTCGATAATTCTCATGCCCATTTGGGTCCTGGTTCTGCAGAAATGACATATCAATAATCGGGCCATCTTCCGAATTTTTTCGGAAATGTTACGTAAAGGCAGGTTTTTTATCCGGGTTCGGCGGGAACAGTTATAATTGGTCAAGGTGTCCGTGCTTTACCCGCAGACACCTAAAACATCGTTGGGCATACCTCACCGTATCCAAAGACCGGTCGGTTGGCCCCTGACAGCTTCAGCCTGGAAAATTCTGTATGTCGGCAAGAAAATCAATCTGGCGCCGTTTGTTCAATTGGTCGCTGGGGTTGGGTGTGACCGGAGTCCTTGTGGCGTCGGTTGCCATGATCGTCGTGTATTTCAAACTGTCGCCGAATCTTCCCTCGATTGAATCGCTT
>JAGRHW010000126.1 GCA_020444765.1 Gammaproteobacteria bacterium
TCGCGCCCGCATGCCTTACCGGATGCAGTTCGCCTGCTTTATGCTGGACGGGCTTTTGTGGATCATCTTCGCCTTCGTGGTGATCTATTACACCTTTGAGCAGACCTGGCTGGCCTACGACAACTTCGCCATCGTCGGCGGCACCGACAACGTGATGGAATGGTGGTTTTATCTCGCCACGCCGCTGGCCTGGAGCCTGATTATCATTCGCGTGATTCAGAATCTCATCCAGGATTACCAGCGCTATCAACGGCGCGAACCTTTCGTCCTGCAAGCCTCGTTGATGGATTAGGAGACTATCGATCATGGACAACGGAACTCTTATCGCGCTGATCTCGGTCGGCGTCACGGTACTCTTTTTAATCGGCGTGCCGATCTTTCTGGTCATAGGCTTCTGGGTCATTGGCTGCAGCCTGGTTATAGACTTCACCCTGGCCAATGTGGGCGTCACCCTGTTCGAGGGGCTGAGCTTCTTCGGTCTGCTGGCGCTGCCGCTGTTTATCATGACCGGCGACCTGATCAACGCCGCGGGCATCGCCAAGCGGATGTCCGACTTCGCCTATTCGATACTCGGCTGGGTACGCGGCGGACTCGGCATGGCGACCATCGGCGCCTGCGGCATGTTTGCGGCGATTTCCGGCTCCAACGCCGGCACGACTGCCACTATCGGCTCGATCATGCAGCCGGAGATGAAGAAAAACGGTTACGACGAGCGTTTTGCGGCGGCCACCGCCGCGGCCGGCGGCACGGTGGGCATCATCATTCCGCCAAGCATTATCTTTATCGTTTACGGGTTTTTGCTCGACCTGCCGATCAGCGACCTGTTTATCGGCGGCATGCTGCCCGGCGTGCTAATGGTTATCGCCATGCAGGGCGCCTGCTTTCTGGTGTGCCGGAAAAACCAGTGGGGACATTTGATCCGCTTCGAGCCGAAAAAAATCGGCGTCGCCGCGCTCAAGGCCTATCTTGGCTTTATCGCCATCGCGATCGTGATCTATGGTATTTATTCGGGCACCTTCTCACCCACCGAGGCGGCCGGCGTAACGGTCGGCTTCTGTCTGATCGCCGGCGTGCTGATCACCCGTCAGATCAAGATCAGCAAATTACCGGAAATCCTCCTGCGCTCCGGGCAGATTACCGGCATGCTCGCGCCGCTGATCGCGGTGTCGGTGGTGATGCAGCAGATCCTCTCGCTGCTCGGCGCCGGCGAAGTCGTCAACGGCTGGATGGCGGATCTCGGCAAACCCGAATACGTTCTGCTGGCCTGCATGTTTCTGGTGCTGGCGGCCGGCACCGTGCTGGAAAGCCTGCCCAACACCATCATCCTCGCCCCGATCCTCGCACCTATTGCCTACAGCGCCGGGGTCGATCCGATTCACTTTGCGGTGATTTTTCTGGTCGGTGACGCGATCGGCTTTATCACCCCGCCCTACGGACTCAATCTGTATGTCGCCAGCGGCATGACCGGCATACCGTATTTTTCCATCGTCCGCTACGTGTTGCCTTATCTGTTCGCGCTGCTGGTGGCCTGGATGATCATCGCGTTTTGGCCACCTTTGTCGACCTTTCTGCTACAGTATGGCGGTACCTGATCGGCTGGACACGGAAAACAGGCCTAAATGAGCAGCGATAACGAGAAAAAAAACCACCCCACTATCTTGCGGGGTCTGATCGTTCTGGAAAAAGTCATCGAGGCCGGACGGCCCATCTCGGGCTCCGAGCTCATCGAGCAGCTGGAACTGCCGAAACCCACGGTTAACCGCATACTCCAGCAGCTCGAAGAGTCCGGCCTGTTGCTGCGCGAGCCCGGCAACCGGCGGTATATGCCGGGGCTCCGCGCCCGTCAGATGGCGATCGGCGTGATGACCAACAGCGCGGTCGGCGCGCCGCGCCACGCGATACTCAAGGCCTTATCCGAGGAAATCGGCGAGACCTGCAACTGCACGATGCTGGACGGTGATCACACGGTTTATTTCGATCGCGTCGAAGCCAACTGGCCGTTTCGCATTCAGTTACCGGTCGGCTCGCAGATGCCGCTGCACTGCACCGCCAGCGGCAAGCTGTTTCTTGCTCATATGGAGTCGCGCCAGCGCCGCCGCCTGATCAGCGCCGCACCGCTCAAGCGCTATACCGAACGCACCATCACCGACCCCGAGCTGTTACTCAACGAACTCAAAAATACCGAAAAAGACGGCATCGGGGTGGACAACGAAGAATTGATGACGGGCATGGTCGCGGTCGCGGTACCCGTGTTCAATCAGGAAAACAAAATCTGCTTTACGCTGGCGGTTCATGCGCCGACGGCGCGCAAATCGCTGGAAGAACTGCGCCAGTATTTACCGTCCCTGCGTCGTGCCGCGGCATCGATGTCGACTATTTACTGCAATCCCGGCGACGCCGAAGAATAAAACGAACCGGTTTACCCTGAAATGTCCGGATCATTAAAAAATAATCTGCCACGCCCCGAACGCTATTGAAAACCTGAATCATCGACAAGCCGGGACCCTTGGCCCCGGCTTGCGTTTTTGCTTAGGCAATATTGATGGTGGTGTTGGCGTTGATATTGTCGTCTCCGCCGTCGCCGGATACCGCCATATTGGCCTGGCCCTGCGCCTGCTGAACAGCCTGGCTGGCCGCTCCCATGGAAGCGCCTGCCCCACCGATGCCGTCCACGATGCCGGCGCCGCCGAGTCCCAGTGAGTTGAGATCCTGTGCACTCACGTTGCCTTGTGCGCCCTGGTTGCTTTGAAGGATGTCGCCACCTGATTTGTCTGTCATTGTTCTGCTCCGATAATTTAAAAGTAAGGTTTAAAATTTTACCGGGACTGTTGTGTCCCTGTGATGACTATAATCGGCGAACGGGCGCGCTACTGCTGCGGCATAATCACGCGAAAAATGTAAAAAATTACCGCTCCCATCCAGACGGCTCAAAAGCACAGCCCTAGCCTTTGTTTATAGAGACCTACCCTTTACGACATATAAACTTGTATTACGCGATCATTTATTATTAAGCGGTTTGCCATTCACCTTTAAAGCATCCGGAGTGCTGACTTGAGCGACAAAAAAAATCTGCCTGTTAAAAAAATCCTTGCAGGCATCTTGTTCGCTTTGTTGGCTATTTACCTCGCCTACCGGGTGCCCAATATCGAAATTGCCTGGGTAAGCGCGGTACTGATCTTCACGATCTACCTGTTCGCGTTTGAAATCGTCGATGTCGATGTCGCGGCTATTACAATCATGGTACTGCTCGGCCTGAGCAGTCTGTTCGCCCCGCTGATGGGCCTGGAGGAAGGCCTGGTCTCGACCAGCCATCTGTTCGATGGTTTTGCCAGTAACGCGGTGATGTCAATTATCGCCGTCATGATCATCGGCGCGGGGCTCGATAAAACCGGCATCATGGGCCAGGTCGCCGCCTTTATTCTGCAAATCGGCGGCAGCACGGAAAAACGCATCATCCCGATCATCTCCGGCACCGTGGCGTTTATTTCCTCGTTTATGCAAAACGTCGGCGCCGCCGCGCTGTTTCTGCCGGTAGTCAGCCGGATATCCGCGCGCTCCGGCATCGACATGTCGCGGCTGCTGATGCCGATGGGGTTTTGCGCCATCCTCGGCGGCACGGTTACGATGGTCGGTTCCAGTCCGTTGATCCTGCTCAACGACCTGATCCTCAACTCCAACCGCGCGCTCAGCCCCGAACAGCAAATGGAAACCTGGGGGCTGTTCAGCGTCACCCCGATCGGTATAGCGCTGGTGCTGACCGGCATTGTTTACTTCGTGGTGTTCGGCCGCTTCGTGCTGCCCGCCTCGAAAAGCGAGGGCGTCACGCAGGCCAGCGAAGGCACGGTCGGTTATCTCAACCGCACCTACGATCTCGGCTATGACACCATAGAAATCCGCATCCGCGATGACTCGCCGGTGGCCGGCAAAAACCTGCTGGAAGTCGAGGAGCAATACCATATCCGCGTGGTGGCGATGAAGCTGCATCGCCATCTGCTGGTCGGCCCGAACAAGCTCGACCGCGACCTGATTATCGAAGCCGGAACCCGGATCGCCATCGTCGGCATCCCGGAATACGTGGAAAAATTCGCCGAGGAAAACGGCTTGCGCATGCGCCGTGATCTGGTCGCCTTTGCCGACGCCCTGTCGTACAGCAAGTCCGGTATCGCCGAACTCGTCATCACCCCGACCTCGTCCCTGATGAATAAATCCGCCAAGGACATCTGGCTGCGCAAACGCTACGGCCTGACGCTGATCGGCCTGATCAGCAACGGCCAGGTCCACGACGAGCGCGAGGATATTCTGGATATCCCCTTCAAGCCGGGCGACACCCTGATAGCCCACACCACCTGGGAAACCCTCGCGCGGCTCGAAAAAGACAAGGATTTCGTCGTCGTCACCACCGAATTCCCGCACGAGGAAACCCGCCCGCATAAGGTCGGCTGGGCCGGGCTGTTCTTTCTGATCGCCCTGTCGATGGTGCTGTTCAGCGACCTGCGCCTCTCGGTCGCGCTGCTGACCGGCGCCCTTGGCATGATCTGGTCCGGCGTCCTGACCATCGACGAAGCCTACGACGCGGTCAGCTGGAAAACCGTCTTCCTGCTGGCCAGCCTGATACCACTCGGCCTCGCCGTGGAAACCTCCGGCACCGCCGCCTGGATCGCCGACCAGACCCTCGCGGTACTCGGCGACGTACCCGACTGGACACTACAAGCCGCGCTTGCAGTACTGGCAACATTCTTCACCCTCGTCATGTCGAATGTCGGCGCCACCGTCCTGCTGGTGCCACTGGCGGTCAACATCGCCGTCAGCGCCGGCGCCAACCCGGCCATGTTCGCCCTCACCGTCGCCCTCGCGACCTCCAACTCGTTTATCATCCCCACCCACCAGGTCAACGCCCTGATCATGGGCCCCGGCGGTTACCGCGTCGCGGACTTTATGAAATCCGGCGGCATTATGACAATCCTGTTCCTGGTTGTGATGTTGTCGGTGTTGAATTTGCTGTACTGAGGCGACGCTTCCGGATTGACAGGAGCATGAAATGCAAAGGTATCAGGCAGGATACATCAAAGGCATATTCTCCGACGACAACCGACAAGACTGGGATGACAAGCAACCCAGACCAGTTTCATGGTCATGCTGGTACCCCGCTCCATTCGACAACCCAACCATTGACCTGAAATTCGGTCACAGAACGGGCTCAAACCTGCCTTTATTCTCTCAAGGTCAAGTCGCGGAAAAAGCGCCGATCTCGGACAGTCAAGACGAATGGCCGCTAGTAGTATTTTCACACGGCACCGGAGGCACTTCGACCGGACTCGCCTGGTTGGGAACCAGACTCGCTCAAACAGGGTACATCTGTATCGGTGTAGATCATCATGGCAACACCGCCATCGAGCCTTATCGCGCGGAAGGGTTTATTTGCTGGTGGGAGCGAGCCTCGGACCTCTCATTCATCATCGATCATGCAAACGATATAGCAGCGATCAAGAATAGAGTCGATTCCCGCAACATCAGTGTTGTCGGCTTTTCTCTAGGAGGATATACCGCCCTGTCTCTGACAGGCGCAGTAACATCAATGGCACAATTTGAAGCCTGGCTCCTTGCGAGTCCCAACCCGACTCATGGACCCAGAGAGTTTCCCAATATTGACCAGGAAATACCACTACTCATGGCCAAATCACCCCGGTTTCGTCAGTCATGGGATAGACACGGTGACCTGTATTTGGATACCCGTATTTCAAAATGCGTTGCAATTGCACCCGCACCACCCGTCAGGGCTTTTTTGACAGACAGCCTCTCCAGCATTGCATGCCCGACCTTCATCATTTCGGGAGAAGCAGATAATGAAGCCCCCTACGAACAATGCTCTGTGTGGCTATCGAAGCAAAACCCGGGATTCCGCCTTCAGTCCGCAGGCAAGGACGTCGGTCACTATACATTCCTCTCGGAATGCACTCATCATGGAAAGTCTGTCGAGCAGGAAATCTGCATAGACCACCCTCATATTATCCGATCGGAAATTCACGATGAGGTATCATCAAAGATTGTGGATTTTTTGAGAAAAAATCAAGACACCCACAGAAAAAATCAAGACACCCACAATTTATAAAAGCCAGATTCAAGCCCCCTCTAAAGCCAGAAGGAAAAAACCAAGACTCGCACTATTCAACTGTGCCCTCTTCTCACGTGCCCAGTTCAGCAAGGCTCTGAGGTTCCTGAATGCTTGGTTGGTCTTAATAGGTGCTGTCATTGAGAGCTCACGGAACCTCTTGATACAAGCATCCTTCGTTATGGTGGCAACGGACCTATCCACTCAGTCCTTGGAGCTTCGCTCCACGCATTTCCGTATATCTTGCTTTGACCCTCTCTGAGAGGCCCGTTCTTCGTCCTGCAGTTGGTGATGTAGTCTTCCATCACATCGCGAAGGGTCGCTACCTGCGCTGTGCGCTTCCGCTTCTCAGCCTGAGTGTCGCCGTCATACATCTCAAGGAGCTTCACCTGAGCTCTGCGCCGCGCTTCGTCTGCTGCTATCAGCTCGAATAGCCCTATTGGTGAAGGGCTTGGACTTGCCATGCACTCTGGCTTGCACTATCCAGGTTTTGCTACCTGACGCTGTCACCCTGACGCAGAAGCCCCTCGTCTCACTGTCCCAGTGGAATTCTTGGCTCTTGCCGCTCGGTGGCTTCAGAACTTTGACCTTGGTGTTAGTGAGTCTCTTGCAGGGCACAGGGCACCTCGGCTTACTTTGTGAGTTTGAGATCGGCCTTGAGATCTTTAACTAATTGGGGCGTCTCTTCATTCAAACGGTTTAGGTGCTCATATGCTGTATCGACTAGCTCGTCGTATTTGTCAGGAAGCGTTGGCTGCAACTCAGCGGTTCGCTTGCTCCGCCGGGCGCGATGAAACTTGAGCGCGGTGTCGCGCAGCGAAGATAGTCTCTGCTCCAATTCGGCTGGGAGGTATACCTGAGAGACGTCGGTCGCCTTGACGAAAGTGTCAATGACGGCAGGTCCAATCTCGCCGCCATCGGATGCGAGGAACTGCTCGAATGTTGAAACGGCGTCATACAAAGCGGTTTTGTGAGGAAGAATAGCTATTGCATTTGCTTGCTCGGTAGCGACGGTAATTCGCTTGGTGTAGCGGTAGGCGCGATAAGAAATACCTGCCATCACAACCGATATTATGGCCGAGACTAGGGCGGTCCAATCGTCGGCTTCAAGCCCACTAAAGTAGTTGGTCAAGATTTCAACGAGTGTCGGCGTTGGCTCTGTAGGCAAAACGAAGACACCCATCATTTGACATCTCAGGGTCGCTGCGTTTATCGTGATCCCTGGTTAGATTCACGGAGGAATCGTCATGCCAACCCCTCGATCTCAACTGATTTCCCTTGACGATACGCCTTGGTATCACTGCGTTTCCCGCTGTGTGCGAAGAGCCTGGCTATGCGGATTTGATGAGGAGACGGGGACTGACTACGGGTACAGACGAGAATGGATCGTTGAGAGGCTGGAGTTGCTCAGCCGCGTTTTTTCTATTGAAATCGCCGCTTTTGCCGTGATGAGTAATCACCATCACGTCGTGCTTCGTGTTGATGCTGAATCACCAGAAAGGTGGTCGATAGAAGAAGTCATACAACGCTGGCACAGGGTCTACAACGGCACATTCCTAAGCCAGAAATTCGCTACCGGTCAAGCACTTTCAAAAGACGAAATGAGCGTATTGAAGCGGGATGCAGCGGTGTGGAAGGAGCGGCTGATCTGCGTCAGCTGGTTTATGCGGGCTTTGAACGAACCGATCGCCCGTGCCGCAAATCAGGAAGACAACTGCACGGGTAAGTTTTTCGAATCAAGATTCAAAAGCCAGGCGCTGCTGGATGAAAAAGCTGTTTTGGCAGCTATGGTTTATGTCGATCTGAACCCGATACGCGCTCAAATGGCGGAGACACCGGAAGACAGTGAATTCACTAGCATCAAGGCGAGAATCGACCAGCTTATAAACAACGCGAACACGGCTTTTCTGGCACCTTTCAACGGTGACGAAAAAGACGCCGTGACTTCCGGTGTGCCTTATCACCTACTGGAATATATTGATCTCGTTGACTGGACAGGGCGGGCGGTCCGCGAAGATAAGCGAGGCAGTATTGCCATAAAACTGCCACCCGTTCTTCAGCGCCTCGGGCTGGATAGCGCGGACTGGCTTATTTTGGCCACCGAGGTGGAGTCGCTGTTCGGCAACTGGGTGGGATCGCCTAGCCAGATCAATGAAGTTTCCTACCATGTCGGCCAGCGTTGGATCTGCACGTCTGAGGGTAGTCGGCGCTTTTTCTGAGCTAAACATCCTTTCTTTAGCGACACGGCTGGTGTCGTGTGTTTTGCGCTGTCCGCGGTTCGGTTATCTGGCCTTCAAAGCCAGGTTTTGATCGTACGGTTGACAAAAACTCCCCAAAATATTCTGAATCCAGGCATAGAAAACGGTGTGTTGGAGGCGTCTGCGACATTTTTGTCTTGAACGGTGCGTGTCTCGGTTTAGCGGTTTAGTCCGCGGGAGTGTTCAGAGTTTACCGGCAAGTGGTATGAAAAATACGGCCGATCCTATGACGCGAACTGGGATAAACTCAATATTTTAGACTTGTACCCGTCGGATATACGCAAAGCTACCTAATAGGGCGGCTCGCATGTCTTTTCGAGTTTAAGATAGTTCATTAATTCTAGAGCAACCCGCTCTGTTTCACATACGGATACTTGTGACACGACGTCTCTTCCTTCTTCACTTATTGTGCTGCACTCGTCACTGCAGTATACCGACAGGAAATAGTCGTGTACGACATCTCTACGTAGTTTTAATTGTTCGTCAGCTCTCTGTTCAAGCTTGCTAGCTTTAATTTTACAACGTCTTAGCAGCTCGTGTTCGACTAGCGGTTTTTCAAGGAATACTGCTTGTAGTGTTTGTATCTCGGTGTCGGTTAATTCAGTTTCTGGAGCTCTTGCTGCAATTTCGTCTATACGCTTTTCCATCAATTCATACCACCCATCATGTACGCAAACACTCTCTATATCACCTCCAGCGCCGGAGTCACTTGTTGCACACGCTACCAATAAAGTTGACGTCAGAAATATTCCAGGAATTTGGTGTTTGTACAAAAATTTCTCCTTTGTATATGGATATTGGCATTTAGAAGGATTTAATTATTCAGCGATTCCGAATCAGCAACAGATGCATACTGAATGCAGGCTTTTTGAAGTATGCCTAATAAACTAAACATCTATGCTAATAAATGTAATTTCCCATATATGTAGGTTCATTGAATTTTATATGTAAATCCCAAGAGGACTCCAGAAACGGTTTTCTCTCTGGTTGGTATTTCGCCAGGAAAATCCTCCGGCAATACATCGCCAACGGCGAACCCTGTAGCGAGCTTTGTTGTTTTCATTTGGTGATATGCCAGCGTGATGAAAAACTTATCGTTGATTAGGCCAAGCGA
>JAGRHW010000127.1 GCA_020444765.1 Gammaproteobacteria bacterium
CAGGAGCCAGTTATTGGCATATGGTGGATCTGGTGTGGTTGATACTTTTTCCACACAGGAGCCAGTTATTGGCATATGGTGGATCTGGTGTGGTTGATACTTTTTCCGCTGGTCTATGTGATGCGATGAAAACCATGACGAACAACTCACAGCGCATTCGTACCGGTACCTTGATTTATCTGTTACTGCTGGGCCTGACGGTGTTGACCTGGGCATTCGGCCGTGCCGGGGTGGATAGCTTATGGGCATCTTTGGCGGTGTTCTGTCTGGCCCTGTTTAAGGGACATTTGATAGGCGACTTTTTTATGGGCTTAAAGAGGGTTGACGGTTTCTGGCGCTGGACCGTCGTGATATGGCTCGTGATGCTCGGTGTGCTGATCGGCACTGCATACATACTCGCCGGGAGGGGAGGATAATGGCTTTAGAACAAAAAACGGTGAAGCACTCCGCCGGACACTTGCCGTATTACCGTCCGCAGGGCGGTGAGGTGGAACTCTTCGAACGTGCCTGGGCGGATCGTTTACCGGTCATGATCAAAGGGCCGACCGGCTGTGGCAAAACGCGTTTTATCCGGCATATGGCGGCCAGACTCGGACGACCGCTCTATACGGTTGCCTGTCATGATGATTTAACGGCCGCCGATCTCGTTGGCCGTCATCTGATCGCCGAACAAGGGACCTACTGGTGCGATGGACCGCTGACCAGCGCGGTGCGCGAAGGCGCCATCTGTTACCTCGATGAAATCGTCGAGGCGCGCAAGGATACCACCGTGGTGCTGCACCCCTTGACCGATGACCGGCGGATCCTGCCGATCGAACGCACAGGCGAGACCCTGCAGGCGCCTCCCGGTTTCATGCTTGTGGTTTCCTATAACCCCGGCTATCAGAATCTGCTGAAAGGTATGAAGCCATCGACCCGCCAGCGTTTCATCGCCATGAGTTTCGACTTCCCCGAGCCGGCCATCGAGATCGAGGTACTGGTCGGTGAAAGCGGAATTGCCGAAGAGACCGCGGCCCGACTCGTCAGGCTCGCCGTTGCCCTGCGTGCACTCAAGGATCATGATCTGGAGGAAGCGGCATCCACCCGTCTGCTGGTTTATGCCGCCATGCTGATCCGTAACGGCTACGCCATGAAAGAAGCCTGCCGCGCGGCACTGGTTGAGCCGCTGAGTGACGATCCACAAACGATCGCCGCTTTGATGGAGGTGGTGGATGCAGCCGTCGACGGATAAAGACATAGTTCGGATTCCCGGTTACGCGCTTGCAGTTACCGCTGAAGTGCTCTACGTCGTTAATCTGCTGTTGCTTCCGGGCCTGGCGTTCCTGTTATTGGGGTTTCTCTATCTGACAAAACGTCAAACAGCGCCACCGCTGGCAGCCTCCCATCTGGACCAGACGATAAGCGCCAGCCTCTGGGCCGGCGTTTTGCTCGTGCTCGTCAATCTGTTGATTCTGCTGCTTGGCGGTTACAACGGCGCCTGGACCTGGGTTATTCTGATCATCTGGTTTACAAGCTGTCACGCAACACTGGTCATGTTCGGGGTTATCGGGCTGTCCAAGGCGATGGCGGCACGCTGCTGGCGCTACCCGCTGGTAGGCAGGCCGCTGCCGGCGGACTGTCCGGGATTCGGTGAACGGTGAGGCGGCTATCCCTGCAACACAAGCGTCGTTACCTGCAGGCCGGCTTTTTTCTGCTTTTCCTGATTGCGCCGGTGCTAGATATCCTGCGGCTCGATCTGAATCTGGGGCACTTTATCCTGTTCGGGCACCACTGGACGCTGGGTATCGACGAGTTTATCCGCGGTGATATCGGTTCCTTCGAGGCGGCCATGAACATCGTTGTCAGAGGCTTCCTGCCGCTTGCCTTGATCGCCGGACTACTGCTTCTGTCCGCGTGGCGTTGGGGGCGGCTTTATTGCGGCTGGCTGTGTCCGCACTTTTCGGTTGTCGAAACGATCAACCGGCTGATGCGGCGCGCCAGCGGCAAGCCGAGTATCTGGGAGCGTAAAAAGCTTCCTGACGTGCTGGCTGACGGTACACGGATACAACCGGACCGACGGTACTGGTTACTGGTTCTGCCTGCCGTTATCGGCTTCGCCTTCCTGTGGGCCTTGACTTTGTTGAGCTATCTTTTGCCGCCTGTCGAGATTTACCACAACCTCGTCACCGGAAACCTGACCAGAAACCAGGCGCTGTTCCTTGGGGTGGGAACTCTGCTGTTAACGATTGAATTTGGTTTTGCCCGCCACCTTTTCTGTCGCTACGGTTGCGCGGTCGGCCTGTTCCAGAGCTTTGCCTGGATGGCGAACGACCGTGCCATGCTTGTGGATTTTGACAAACGACGGGCAAGTGCCTGTCATCAATGTAACAATGCCTGTGATCATGTCTGCCCGATGCGTCTCCAACCGCGGACTATCAAGCGCAGGATGTTTGCCTGTACCGAGTGTGCGCAATGCATATCTGCGTGCGACAGGGTGCAGCGCGATAATCCGGAGGGCGGCCTGTTACGCTGGGTTGAAGGTGAGGAAGCCCATGAAACGGTCACCGGAGGTCGACGCCGGAACGGCCAGGGAGTTTACCGGATAGAGCCCGTCAATCCGAAGGGCGACTGAAATGGAAGAACAGGTTGGCGCACTTTGGCACCGTATTATTACAAGGCTGGTGAATGATCGCTATCCTGAAGCCGCCGTGCAGCTCGACGAAGTCAGGTCTGTGCTCGGCATTTATTTCAGAGCCCTCGGCGGGGATGGCGGCCTGCAGATTGAACCTGCCGATGCCACGTCGACCCATACCCGCAGAAACTGGCTGCAACGCATGGCGGGGAGTCATCGCCGTGTGGAACTGGCGTGGCGCGATGAACGTTCGCTGCGCTTGCCGATAAAACTGGACTGGTTCGCACAACAGTTTCTTAATCGGGATCTTTATTTCTGGCTCGCCGCGTTGGCGGTCAATGATCAAACCGCTGCCGGTACAGACTGGTTTACACATAATCAGCGCCTGACTTGTGATGCCCTGTCGGCATGGCCCGGTTTAAGGCCCAGATACCGCAGACTTGTCGATGCACATCTTGCCCTGCGAGCCGCGCCGGATACCATGAAGCCGGATCAGGCTGCCCGCGAGCGAGCGATTCGTGTTGCATTGCTGAGGCCCGGGGATGCAGTGGAACTACCGCTCGCGGAAGGCGATCCGGCCCCCGTACCGCTGTGGCTTCATCCTTCACCCCCGGAGCCAAAAAGGCCGGCAGCGGGTAATGTCACGGACAAGGATACTGAACGCAATGGTATAAGCCGGGAGCCGGGCAACGCGCGCCGCAAGCACGCGGAACGTATCGAATCGCCGGAGACCGGTAAGGGTTTGATCACGATTCGCATGGAAAACATCCTGACCTGGGGCGAGTTCGTTCGCGTCGATCGCGATCAGGACGAAGAAGAGGATTTAAACCGCGCCGAATCGATTCTCGACGATCTCGATAACCTGTCCATCGCGCGTAACAGGCGGGCGGCCGCCGCCTCGCTCAAATTCGATCTGGATCTTCCCGCCGAAGCCGAAGACGACCTGGTACTGGATGAGGGCCTGTTGTTGCCGGAATGGGACTGGAAAAAACAGCAACTCCTGGCCGATGCATGCCGGATCGTTCATATGGTGGCCGAGGTGTCGACGCCGGCGGAACTACCGCCGCATCTTCGTAAAACCGCAAGACGTCTACGTAACCAGTTTCAGGCCCTGGCGCCCGCACGCATCTGGCACCGGGCGCAAAGCGAGGGGCAGGAGGTCGATATCGACGCCTATCTGCGTTATTTTACGGACCGGCTGGCAGGGCGGGCCGATAACGTACGGGGTCTGTATCGCGACCTTCGCAGCGGTGGCCGCGATCTCGCCTGTTTTCTGCTGGCTGACCTGTCACTATCGACCGACACCTGGATCAACGATCATCATCGTGTTATCGACGTGATCCGCGATTCTCTCTATCTGTTTGCCGAATCACTGTCCGCGACCGGAGACCGGTTCGGCATGTACGGGTTTTCGTCACGCAGGAACAACCCGGTTCGCTTGCATCAGTTGAAGGAATTCGGCGAGCGCTACGATGGCGTCATACGCAGACGTATCGCTCAGATCAAACCCGGCTACTACACGCGACTCGGGGCCGGCATCCGGTATGCCAGCAGACAGCTCAGCCTGCAGCCGGCGAACAGGCGCTTACTGTTGATTCTGACCGATGGTAAACCGAACGATATCGATAAATACGAAGGCCGTTATGGAATCGAGGACACGCGACAGGCGATCCAGGCGGCCAGACGGCTAGGGTTACAGCCATTCTGCGTAACGATCGACCGCAGGGGTAATGATTACCTGCCACACCTGTTTGGCAACAGAGGTTATGTGGTGATTCATGATCCGGCCGAACTGCCCGGAAAACTGCCGCGACTGTATGCACAGCTGACTGCGTAAGTGACGAATACCGATGCGCATCGGTGTAAATTTATGTGAAACACCTCAAGAAAATATTCGTTCTCGGCCAAAACCGGTGTCTTGGATATTGACCCGTGTGTAATATACATGGCGTTCGAGTGTCGCCATGTGACTTATTTGTATCAGGGTAATAAAAGACAATATCAACAGCCGGTTTTCTTTTCTTTTTACCATCAGAGCCATGACAGCCGTTTTTCGCCAACTAATCGAATGAATGCAAGGAAATCATTTGAAACAGGATGAATTCAGGAAAAACGGCCAAAAACTGGCGAACACATCCACTACCAAGACAGAACCGACCCAACGACCCGAGTGATAGCTGAAGAATGGTTTTGTGACGGCTGCCCTTAACCCGAGTGAACAATTTTTTGCGCAGAAATTCCGCTCAAAGAGGCGGCGATCCCTCTATCCCCAAACAAGATATACCCGATACTTACCCTCTGGTGTCAGTCATCATTCCTGTGTACAACGAAGGCCGCTGGCTACAGCAGTTGCACAGCTCTCTCGTTAACAACGGTTATCCAGGAGAGCGACTGGAACTGATATTCGTCGATGGGGGGAGTACGGATGGCTCTGTCGAACAACTGAAGGTCTTGCAGGCCCGGTCGGGCGGGGTGAAGCTGTTTTTTAATCCGAAGCGGAATACTTCCCGCTCGCTTAATCTGGCGATAGCCAGGGCGCGTGGTGAGTTGATTCTGCGTGCCGATGCGCATGCCTGGTACGAACGGCACTATATCGAGCACTCGGTTCAGCGACTTCTGGCCAATCCCGGGCTCGGTGGTGTTGGAGGGCGCGCCCGGGCAGTGGGCTCGGGGAGCTTCTGCTCTTCTTGTATTGCATTGGCCGTGAACAGTCTGAGTGGCAATGGCGGAGTGGCATATCGTGTCGGCGGGCATGCACGTCTGACCGATACGATCTGGTGCGGTTGCTGGCGCCGGGAAACCTTGCAGGAGAACGGCGGGTTCAATGAAAACTGTGTCACCAATCAGGATTACGAATTGAATTTCCGCCTGCGCGCGGCAGGTAAGCCCTTGTTGTACGATCCTGCGATCCGCGCGAATTATGTTTGCCGGGATTCACTCGGCGCGCTAGCCCGGCAGTATTATCGCTATGGCCTGGGTAGGGCGCACACTCTGTCGATACATCCCCGTTCGCTGCGTTACCGGCAGTTGCTCGCGCTTGCGCCTTTTCTGGCCATATTGATTGCACTGCTGTCTTTGCCCGTGTTGCCGTCGCTGTCGGCTCTGTTGATGGCCGGTTATCTGTTGATTCTTGTGTCGGTCAGTCTGCGTGCAATGTTCAGAGGGCAAGGGCTTGCAAAAAGTCTGGGTGTGGCGCCAAGTTTGTCGGTCATGCATCTTTGCTGGGGGGCAGGTTTCTTTGCCGGTGTATTTCGGCATATAGGCCGGGTTTTCTTTCAGCCGTTACTGCAAGGCCGGGTCTGATGGCGTTACGCGTTCTGCTTGTGACCAGCGAATGGCCTTCGCCGGAGCATCCGCATCAGGTGCCGTTTATTGTTCAGCAGGTACGCTTTCTGCGTGAGCGTGGTATTGAGGTATCGGTGTTTGCATTTCGCGGTGGCAAAAGCCCGATCAACTACTTACGGGCGCGCCGCGAGCTGCGCCGCCAGCATGATCTCGCGGGTTTTGATCTGATTCATATGCATTTTGGTCAGAGTGCGCTGCTGGTTTTTCCGGTAACAGCGCCGACCCTGGTGACCTTCTGGGGCTCGGATGTGCACGGCATTGTCAATCAGAAGGGCGAGTACAGCCGCTTCAGTACGCTGTTGCGCGGGGTCAGCCGCTGGGCTGCCCGGCAGGCGGATGAGATTATCGTGGTTTCTTCGCGGATGCAGGCGTTATTGGGTAAACCCGCCAATGCCAGCGTGATACCGCATGGGGTCGACCTTGAATTGTTCAAACCTTCATCGAAGGCTTCAGCCAGGCAGGCTCTTGGGCTAAATCAGGAAGCCGTTTATGTGCTGTTTGCCGCGAATGAGAACCGCCCGGTCAAGCGTTATGCACTGGCAAAGGAAGCCGTAGAGAAAACCAATCACAAACTGGCATGCGAATTGTTGGCGGTGACTGAGGCTACCCATGAAGAAATGCCGCTGTGGATGAATGCGGCGGATTGTTTGTTGTTGACCTCCAGGCATGAGGGTTCACCGACTGTCGTCAAGGAAGCGCTTGCCTGCGGTTTGCCGGTGGTGTCGGTCGATGTGGGCGACGTGCCGAAGCAGCTCGCGGGTATCGAAAACACTCGTGTCTGTAAGCAGGACGACAGTGACACAATCGCCGCAGATTTGTTTGCGGTTTTGCAGGGCCGGAAACGGGTCAATCTGACACCGGACTTGCTGCGGCGTCTGGACGAAAAGTCGGCGGTAGCTGCCTTGATCTCGGTTTACAGGCGTCTGGCTGGGAAACGGCATGAGTAAGCACTATCTGATTACCGGTGGCGCCGGGTTTATCGGTTCGCATCTGGCCGATCGTTTGCTCGATAGCGGACACAGAGTCACGGTTCTGGATGATTTGTCGACCGGCACCTTGGACAATATCGCGCATCGTATTGCGTCAGCGGATTTTTGTTTTGAGCAAGGCAGTGTGCTTGACCAGGAGCTGGTCGAACGCCTGATGGCGTCGGTTGATGTGGTCGTGCATCTGGCTGCAGTTGTGGGTGTGCGTTTGATAGCAGAAGCGCCGGTTGATACCCTGGTGGTCAATATGCAGGGGACGGAAGTGGTATTACGGGCCGCGGCGAAGCAGGCCTGTAAAGTCCTTGTGGCGAGCACCTCGGAAGTCTACGGCAAACGCCGGGACTTGCCTTTTGCCGAAGATGCCGACCCGATACTCGGGCCGAGTGATGCGCCACGCTGGGGTTATGCCGTCAGCAAGCTGGCCGACGAACACCTGGCCATGGCGTATCATCAGCAGTTTGGCCTGCCTGTTGTGGTGACACGTTTGTTCAACACCGTCGGACCAAGGCAAAGCGCTGACTATGGCATGGTCTTGCCTCGTCTGGTTCAACAGGCTTTAAGAGGGGACCCTCTAACGGTTTATGGCACCGGGCGGCAAAGCCGTTGCTTCTGCAGTGTACATGATGTCACGCGCGCGCTGGTGAGCCTGCTTGATCAGCCACAGGCCAATGGCGGTGTTTTCAATGTCGGCTCAGAGGAAGAGATCACCATCATGGCACTGGCTGAACGGATAATCGCGCTTCTGGGCAGTCGCTCGGTGATTCAAACGATGCCGTTCGAGCAGGTGTATCATCAGGGCTTTGAGGACATTGCGGTACGCAAGCCCGACACCCGGAAACTACGGGATCTGTGTGGCTGGGAAACCCGCCACGATCTGGATGGAATTATCCGCGAAGTCGCTGAATGGTTTTTTTGAATGGATGCGGTGTTTTGATCTTTACAAAACAGACGATTGTTCCGTGAGAAATTTCTGATTTCTAATATACTGAATACAAATAGAATTATCAGACTTTGGTGCCGAGGAGAGGACTTGAACCTCCACTCCCATACGGGAACTAGCACCTGAAGCTAGCGCGTCTACCAATTCCGCCACCTCGGCATGGTGTTGGGAAGAGTCAGTGCTTGACTGAGGCGCGAAATTTACAGATTGTTGTGGTAGTTGTCAATCGCTTATGCGTAAATAGACGCCACGAACGCAGGTAGGGGATTCACTGCTGACTTTCTTCGCACCAAAGAGTCCCAATCAATCAAGAGACCGAATGAAAAAGCGAAAAACCGCAGTAAAACTCGCCAAGGTGGATCCGAACTACTCGGGCGAAGCGAAAAAATATTCCAAACCTGTCGCGAGCCGCGACTTTCTTCTAAAAATTCTCAAGGATCACGGCGGACCGCTGACACTCGAGCAGTTTATCGATTATTTCGAAGTGCACGGTGATGAAGAGTCCATCGAGGGGCTGCGCCGGCGTCTCGGCGCCATGACACGGGACGGCCAGCTGGTGCGTAACCGGCGTGGCGGGTTTGTGCCGCTCAGTAATTCCGACCTTATCCATGGGCGTATCAGCGCGCATCCCGACGGTTTCGGGTTCCTGGTGCCGGATGAAGGGGGCGATGATATTTTCATCAGCGGCAAGGAAATGCGCCAGGTGTTGCACGGCGACCGGGCGGTCGTCTGTCTGACCGGGGTCGATCACCGGCGCCGCAAGCAGGGCCGGATTGTCGACGTGCTGGAGCGCGCCAACGCGCAGCTGGTCGGCAGGTTCCATACCGAACGGGGCATCCCCTTTGTGCTGGCCGACAACAAGCGGATTCATCAGGAGATCCTGTTGCCGCCGGACGGCGCCGGCAAGGCCAAAGAAGGCGATATCGTGCTGGTCGAGATCGTCGAGCAGCCGACCAAACGCCACCAACCGGTCGGCCGGGTGCTCGATGTGCTCGGTGCGCATATGATGCCGGGGATGGAGATCGAAGTGTCGATCCATTCCCACGGTATTCCGGCGAAGTGGCCAGATATGGTGGTCGGCGAATCCAAGGCCTTTGGCGACAGTGTCCTGGAGTCCGACAAGCAGGGGCGCAAGGATGTCCGCAAGTTGCCGCTGGTGACGATCGACGGCGAAGACGCGAAAGATTTCGACGATGCGGTCTATTGCAGCAGAACCCAAAACGGCTGGCGCCTGCTGGTGGCGATCGCCGATGTGTCGCATTACGTGACGCCGGGCAGTGCACTGGATGAAGAAGCCAGGAACCGCGGGACATCAGTGTATTTTCCGGGGCGTGTCATTCCGATGCTGCCCGAATCCCTGTCGAACGGTTTGTGTTCACTCAATCCTGACGTTGACCGGCTTTGTCTGTTGTGCGAACTGTCGATCAACCGGGACGGCCAGATCACCCGTTCCGGTTTCAGCAAGGCGGTGATGCGGTCGCACGCGCGCCTGACCTATACGCAGGTCGCCGCCATGTTGATCGACAAGGACCCGGCGCTGCGTAAACAGTACAAGCCGCTGGTAAAGCA
>JAGRHW010000128.1 GCA_020444765.1 Gammaproteobacteria bacterium
AACACGTTGCAAGGCAGAACTGCTGGAGAGAAAGTCTGTTACACACGATATTTTATCGATCAGATTCAAAACGGACTCGGCGTTTTTATTTCTCCCCGGCCAATACGCATTATTGGAACTGCCTGGAATCGGGCGTCGAGCCTACTCAATGGCCAACTTGCCGAATAACGATGGTGATATCGAGTTTTATATAAAGAAAGTCCCCTCAGGGAAAATCTCACCACTGCTTTTTGATAAGTCGCTGGACCCAAGCCAAGCGGTTTATGTCGATGGCCCTTATGGCCTGGCGCATGTGCGTGAGTCTGACCGAGACCGGGTCTGCGTTGCCGGCGGTTCGGGCCTTGCACCAATGATATCGATTGCCCGCCATCATCTTCAATCCGGCTGTGATAGAAAGATGTTGTTCTTTTTTGGTGGTCGAAAAATGCAGGATTTGATCAGCGAGTCGGAATTTTTCAGCCTTATCGGTGGTAGCGGAAATATCGAATTCATTTCCGCAGTATCGGAGGATGCGGGTAATGCCGACATCCGCCGAGGCTATATTCATGAAGTCTTGTTGAGTCAATTATCCGGTGATCTGATGGACTGTGATATTTACTGTGCGGGTCCACCTGTTATGGTCAACGCACTTGAAAGGTCATTGTATAAAATTTCCTTTCCCATGGAGCGACTATATTTTGACCGTTTTTATTGAGCTGCTTTTTATGTATTCAATGATTTTAAAATAATCAGTTCGGGAAATTTCTGAATGAAAAGGTTTTTAAATAAAGTCGTCATTATCACCGGGGCAGCTCAGGGAATCGGCCGGGAAGTAGCATTACAGATGGCCAGCGAAGGTGCCCGGCTTATCCTGCTTGATCGTTCTGAAATAGTGGAAGAGGTGTCCAGGCTGGCTTTACAGCGGGGGGCGGAAGCTGCGGAAGTATTGCTCGGTGATCTCGAGAAATATCGAACCTGCCAAAAGCTTGTCCAGCAGGCCTACCAGTTCAACCAGCGGATCGATATTCTTATCAACAATGTCGGAGGCACGATCTGGCTCAAACCCTACACCGAGTATATAAAAAGCGAAATTGAATCTGAACTGCAACGGTCGTTGTTCCCAACGTTGTGGTGTTGTCACGCCACCTTGCCTTTTATGCAGAAACAAGGCGCCGGAACAATCGTCAACGTATCCTCGATAGCGACGCGTGGTATATACCGTGCGCCGTATTCCGCAGCAAAGGGTGGGATCAATGCCTTGACGATTGCATTGGCCTGGGAGAATGCAAAATACGGGATTCGCGTTAATGCAATCGCGCCCGGCGGCACGGATGTCGGCGAACGGCGGATTCCGCGTAACAGCAATCCCATGAGCGAACGGGAAAAGGCCTGGTATCAGGAGGTCATAGATCAGACCATCGACTCCACGTTTGTAAAACGGTTTTCCTCTGTAGAAGAACAAGCGCTCCCTGTTTTGTTTATGGCGTCTGATGAATCGAGTTATATCACAGGAACCATTCTTCCGGTTGGTGGTGGAGACCTGGGTTGAGGGCTTCTTTTTATCCGATCCATTCTTATAAACCTCAACAAAAAATAATCATTATGGAGTAAGGGCAATGGTAGGTAATGCCGGTTCTGTCGACCCAGAAATAGGCAGAGAAATAACAGTAGCGGGATTCAGAACCAACCTTCTTGATCAGGGGAGTGGTGATCCGGTGATGCTAATTCATGGTTCAGGTCCGGGAGTTACCGCCTGGGCAAACTGGCGTCTGCTGATTCCCGAGCTTGCCAAAAGACGCCGGGTCATCGCGCCTGATATGTTGGGCTTTGGCTTTAGCGCACGTCTGCCGAATGCTGCTTATACCGTCGAGCTCTGGATGCAACATGTACTTGGAATCCTGGATGAACTGGCCATAGACAGGACCGATCTTGTCGGCAACTCGTTCGGCGGCGGCATTGCCCTGGCTCTGGCGATCCGCCATCCGGAAAGAATAAGACGTCTTATTCTTATGGGTAGTGCCGGAGTTGATTTTGCACTAACTGAAGGGCTTGATAAGGTCTGGGGCTATGAACCCTCCGTTGAGAACATGAAGTCGTTGATCAATCTTTTCGTTTATAATAATGATCTGGTCAGTGATGAGCTTGCCGAGAGACGTTACAAGGCGAGCATACGGCCCGGTTTTCACGAGTCTTTTTCATCGATGTTTCCCGCACCAAGGCAACGCTGGATTGAAAGCCTGGCCAGTGCCGAATCGGATATCGGCAAAATTTCACATGATGTGTTATTGATACACGGCCGGGAGGACCAGGTTATTCCACTTGAGGCGTCGTTGAAACTGATGTCGCTTATTCCCAAAGCCCAACTTCATGTTATCGGTCAATGCGGACATTGGACCCAACTCGAGTATCCCGGGCGTTTTGCCGCCCTGGCTACGCAATTTCTTGATGAACCGGAGGCGACGGCGTAATGACCGAACAGTTGAAAGACAAACTTCAGTGCATACTGCAAGGCGATATAGATTCCGGTAAAATACCTTTTGCCGTGATGTCAGCCGTTTTACCTGACGGCGATTCCGTTCAGTGTGTAGCGCAGACGGCTGATCAGAGCTGTGAAATTTCAGCCAACAGTGTCTTTTGGCTGGCGTCGCTGACCAAAGCGATAACCTCAGTTGCCGCTATGCAACTTGTCGAGTCGGGGCAACTGACGCTTGATGAGCCCGTGGCGCGATTGTTACCGGTGTTGGCATCACCGAAAATTCTTCATGGCTACGATGAAAACGGCAAGGCCCGGCTTTCGGATGCAGAAACTCCGATCACGCTCAGGCATTTGCTGACCCATACGTCCGGACTTGCATACCCGTTCTCCAATTCGCTGATTGGCAGGTATGCCGAGGAAGAGGGCCTGCCTGCAACCATCAGTGGTGATCCGAGAGCTTATCTGCTGCCTCTGCTCAGCGAACCCGGTACTCAGTGGCATTATGGGGTTAGCACTGACTGGGTTGGGCAACTGATCGAAGCGGCAACTGGCGAATCGTTGGAGACCGTGTTCAAAACCCGGATTTTCGCCCCGCTTGGCATGGCGTCAAGTTCATTCTTTTTATCGGAGGAACAGAAATCCCGTCTGATGCCCGTCTACAAAAGACTCCCGGATAAGTCTTTTAAACAAATACCTTTTCAGGTACCGCAAAATCCCGAAATGTATGCTGCAGGGGCGGGACTTTACAGTACTCCCGGCGATTACCTACGGTTTCTGAATATGTTGCTGCATAAAGGGCAGCTCGATGGACAGCGCATTCTCTCCGAGGGGTCTGTTCAGGCCATGTCTTCAAAGCTGCTCGAAGGCCCGAAAGTCGGGTGTATCGATTCGTGCAATGCGGCGCTGACCAATGACTATGACCCGTTCCCCGGTGTTGACAAGGCCTGGGGACTGGGGTTTTCAATCAATAAAACAATCACCCCGCAAGGACGTAAGCCTGGCAGTTTTGGCTGGGCCGGCTTGAGCAATATTTATTACTGGGTCGATCCCGCAAGTAGAATAACGGGGCTCTTCATGACACAAATCCTGCCTTTCGCGGATCAGGGTGCGTTGGCATCGAGCGGGGAATGCGAGCGGATCCTATATGATTCGATTTGAATAAGATCTCTTTCATAGCTGTTTGCCCTCAAAATCGAATTGCAGACCCAGACGAAACACGGCTAAGTCGTTTACAAATTTTTCGGTCGTGACTCCGCTATAAAGGACAGGCAGTGTGCCGAGCATCTGGTGGCGCTGGTATTCAATACCCAACAACAGGCTCAGGCCGGGCCTGAACCGGTAGCGGCTATTCCATTTGAGCATGTGGTTATCGGTGACAACCCGTCCGCCGGCCCGCTTGATACGGCGGTCGAGTTGGCCGCGGTCAATGAATTGATAGGCATACCCGAGACTGCTTTGCCAGCGACCGTAATGCCACTGTGCCAGCCAGCCAAGCTGGGCGTGATGTGCCCGGTAACTCAGATCCTCGTTCGGATGGAAGCCCAGAACCTCTTCAATGGTGTCATAATCCGGGTAGGTTTGCTCAAAAGCCAGCACCGGCCCGCAGCTGTCGATTTGTTGTATGACCCCTTGATCATTCGCGACATCAAAACGGTAGTTGCAACCTTCGTCGGATCGGCTGTAGCCGGATACACCCTGATGGGAGGTTTTGATATAACCCAGGCCACCAAATAGCGTCAGCGCAAAAGGTTTTGCGGGGCTGATACGGTAAGACAGGGTTTGCAAAAGCTGAAGGTCTTGCGGCCGCGTGATTGAAAGCTGTTTGATAAGCTGACCCGCGTAATCGGTATAGGAGTTTTTCTCGAAGGCATCGGAGCTGTTGCGTCCGAGGGAAGCAGTGTATTGCAACTTATGACCCCAGAGAGGTTTGTCCGGATTCCAGGCGACTCCGAGCCACCAGGACTGCAAGTCCAGATCATCCCGTTTCGAGACCATGCGCCGATTGGCCAGTCCGCCGAATAGCTGCAGTTGCCGGCTGATCGGCGTCGAAAGGTGGACCCCATAGGCAAGGTAACGCTGCCTTGTTTTCGCTTCGGTCAGACTGCCGTCCGGTAAGTTGGGCGCGTAATCCACCGTATCGGCGACTGTGTCGGTGAACAGGGAAACAGTGCTGATCGTCGGCGTTACAGGCAGAGCCTCGTCAAGTAAGGGGTGATAAGCGCGGCTGGTTGTGGAGAACGCGTAAAGCATAAGGGCCAGTGCGGCCCTTGCAAAACAGCGCGTTGTAGCTGTCAAGAGAACTACCAGTAAATAATCGAGATGTAACCCTGAAAACCATTGCCGGTTACGGAAGCGTTTTTGGTCTTGACGGTATAGGTGTCGGCGACGAATTGCTGTCCGTCATCGGTCGAGCGTATTTTTATGCCATTGATCGCCAGGGTCAGTTTGAAGTTGCCGGTTTGGTAAACAAAGTTATCCAGATCGTGTTTTTCCAGCGCATTCCTGAGTTGCTGGATGTTGATACCGATTTTACCGTCTTCAGCGTCAAAGACCCTTCCGTCCTCAACGCGCAAGGTGGCCTCGGTGATGATGCCGTACTTGTTGGTTGAAGAATAATGAAAAACGGCGTCTTCCGGGAATTCAATCGAAAGCGACTCCGGATTCCCTTCTTTCATCGAGATCAGTGCGTCGTTGGTTGTGACGGAGACCCGTCGGACGTCACCTGCGTCGGTTCCTTCGAATGAGAAGCCTAATCCGACCCTGGCCTTCTCCACGGTCTCATAAATAGTCATACTCTTTGTATTGAAACGGATTTTTACATGATTCGAATCGACGAGCGTGGAATAGTATCCATAGCTGCCGATCTGATCGTTCTCGAACTGGTCAAGCGTATAATTTACAGGACTTGTATAGAGTCCATCGAATGACAGGGTGGTCCGGTTGCGTTCGAATTCGATCGCCGCCGATTGCATATCGCTATAAGCCGCGGCCATCTCAACGATTTCATCGCGAGAAACGGCTTCTTCATAAGCCACGTTATTGGCCTTGATGATTTCAGTCAGGGTCGCAAGCGATTCGTCGTCGACAGCCAGCTCAGGCCCCATCAGTTTGAGTTTTTCGTTCAAGGCCGCGACGACGTCTTCGACACCGCTGGAAAAATTAATCACGTGACCGTATATCGCATTTTCCTCGATGACGCTCGCTAGTGCTTTTGTAGCCACAATATAATGATCGGTGGTAGAAGAAAAACTGTTGATAATGGTGTGTATTTGCGAATTGAGTTTGATGAGTTGCATTACGCGTGACGCATCAGCGTCGATATCCAGGTTCGACAGACCAAGCGCCTGGCTGATGACGCCTTCGGCCTCGGTGAATGTCATTCCGTCTGTATTGTTCAGTTCGGTAATGGCGACCGCAACTGTTGACAACGGGGTTGCATAATCAAGTTGTCCGGGGGCCTTGAGTTGCCCGATAAACCCGTATTCCCCGGCGGTCTTGGTTTCATCGAACCCGACATCCGTACCGCCGACGATACGCATCATCGATGTTCCTTCGGGGCAACCGAAGCGGCCGGCCGCGCCGGTCGAACCACTGGCTTGCTCATCGCAATAAACACTTGCGCCTGCGATATAGCCGTCGATTGCCTGGTGCTCAAAGCTGACCGGTTCATCCTTGTTGGACGATGAGTTACAGCCGCTGCCGATAATCAAGGCGCAAGCGAGCATACCGATGGCGAAAGGTCTCTGTTGTACTTTTTCCAAATGCATGGATATCCGTCTCTTCATGGTTCATTAAGATGAAAGTGTCAGTGCACTTTTCAGGCCAGATATTTAATTTAATGACCGATGAATTACTAAAGTGAACACAAGAAATTGAAGAGATGGATAGATGTCAGACAAGGGTGACACCTGCCTTATGGCAGCATGTGTATCAACCTGCGGGTACTTTCCTCAGGGTCCTGAGCTTGGCTGATTGCGCTGATCAGGGCAATCCCGGAAACACCAGTAGCTGCGACCTTGGTGATATTCCCGGCATCGATACCGGCAATCGCAACCACCGGGTAGCCTGGTTGCAGCAGCTTGCTCCAGTAACTTAGGCCCTCGATGCCGAGGGTTTGCCATGGCATCTGTTTGCTGGTGGTCGGGTAGACAGGACCACAGGCGATATAGCTGGGTTTACAGGCCAGCGCGCGCGCCACTTCGGCGTGGCAATGGGTACTGATGCCAAGGCGCAGCCCGGCGGAGTGAATCGCGTCGAGGTCGGCGCTGGCGAGATCTTCCTGACCAAGATGCACGCCGTAGGCGCCGTGACGGACGGCGGCCTGCCAGTAATCGTTGATGAACAGACGACAGTCGTGCTGACGTGCGATGCGTACAGCCTGCTGGATTT
This sequence comes from Gammaproteobacteria bacterium, assembly GCA_020444765.1. The sequence goes on from JAGRHW010000128.1 coordinate 6,845, forward strand.
CCAGGTTCAGCGCTTCCCCTTCAAGATCCTTGATTCGCAGCTGGATCGTGGTAACACCTTGCGCCAACAGACGCGTCAGCCACGCGGCGCGGTCGACAATCGGGTAAAGACCGAGGGGGGTGTCTCCGCAAGAAGGAAAAGCCGGTTCACGCGGGTATTTGTCAGTCAGATTCTGCAAGGTCGGCAGATCCACAAGACTGTCAGGCCACGCGCTGACGCCAGGCACGCCGGGTGTCTGGCCACCGGGCGCATAGGCCAGGCGCAACCCCTGGTTGATAGTCATCTTGGCAATAACGACGGCATCCTCCAGACGTTCGCCGCGGGCCAATGCCGTCGCCAGCGCGCTGGCAAAGACGCAACCGGTGCCCCGGGTGTGGAGCGTGTGGCGCCGAGGGCTACGGAGTGAGAACTGCTGGGTCGGGCCGACGAAGACATCGCGGGTCAGGTGTGAATCATGGTCGTGTCCGCCCTTGATGACAAATGCGGTGCTGACACAGCGGCGCAGACAGGCCGCCAGTTCATAGGGATCATCGCTGGGCAGATCGGCTAGTAACTGGGCCTCCGGCAGGTTGGGGGTGACGACCCGGGCGCGCGGAAACAAGACATTCTGCAGTGCCAGGCGTGTACTTTCGTTGCTGAATACCGTGCCACTAGTGCTGCCGAGTACCGGGTCGACTACCGCGGGCAGACTGCTACGGGCAAGAAAGCCGGCGACGACCTCAATCTGCTCGGTGCTGGCCAGGAGGCCGATTTTGACACAGGCCAGTGCCGTTGGGTCGAGTGCATCAAGCTGGGCCTGCAGACGATCCGCCGGCACCGGGTTGATCGCACTGACACCGCTGTTGTTTTGTACGGTAACCGCGCTGACGACCGGCGCTGCATGTCCACCCAATGCGGTAATCGTGCGTAGATCAGCAGCCAGACCGGCCAGGCCGGTCGGGTCGGTACCGCCGATAGCGAGAATAACGGGTTTGTATTGTGTCATTGCTCGTGCTTCCAGAAAGGTGTGCCAAGTGTCGGGGTACTGGGTTTGGCCAGATCGCGCTCGGGGATCATTCCACTGTGATATGCCTCGGCACCGGCTTCGACGGCCAGCGCGAACGCGCGTGCCATCCCCACCGGATTGGTCGCTTCGGCAACGGCGGTATTGAGTAACACGCCGTCATAACCCAGCTCCAGGGCCGCGGCGGCATGCGAGGGTTTACCAAGTCCGGCATCAACAATCAGCGTCGTTTCGGGTAAACGTGCGCGTAACGTGCGCAGCGCATAAGGGTTGATCAAACCGCGCGCCGAACCGATCGGCGCCGCCCATGGCATCAGAATACGGCAACCGGCGGCCTGGAGCTTTTCGCACAATACAAGATCGTCGGTGCAATAAGGGAAAACCTCAAAACCCTGGCTGACCAGTTCACGGGTCGCTTCCAGCAGACCAAAGGGATCGGGTTGCAGTGTGTAGGCATCGCCAATGACCTCAAGTTTGATCCAGTGTGTGTTGAAAAGCTCACGCGCCATCTGTGCGGTGGTAACCGCCTCGGCGACACTGTGGCAACCCGCGGTATTCGGCAATAAGGCCACCGGCAACTCGCGCAGCAGCTCCCAGAACGGGTTGCCACCGCCGTCCTGTGGGTGCTGACGGCGCAGTGAAACGGTTACCACTTCTGCTTTTGAAGCGAGAATCGACTCGCGCATGATTGCCGGCGAAGGGTATAGAGAAGAGCCGATCAGGAAGCGGCTTGTCAGGGTTTTATCGGCCAGTTGCCAGGTCATGGGGGTGTCTCTTTTTTCTGGTTGTTGGTAGGCGGGTTTCGCCCCGCCGGGCGAGTTACCTTTTGTCTACAGCAACAAAAGGTAACCCAAAAATGCCGCCCTCTATGCCGCTATTTCCCTGCGTTACTCACTCTGGCCGGCGGTCGCGAACTCACTCGCTGCGCTCGCTCAAACATGCGCTCCCTTCTTTCCGGCCGCCGTTGCGTTACTCGGGGCGGCATAAAGGGGTTTAGGGTGCAGACTTGAAAGTATTGCGTATTATTCAAACGAGAATCCCGCTTCATTTAAGCTTTGAGAAAACTGGAAAGAACAAATGAAGGTACGGTGTGGATTTCATCCCTTTATGTCGCGTCGAGCAACGCAGGCCCGAGCGGATTCAAGGCTGCGGCTGTTTGAGCGATAGCGAGTTTCCGCAGCCGCCGCTCGGGACGAGTAGCGCAGACATCAAGCGACATAGGGCGGCGTTTCTTTTGGTTACTTTTCTTTCGCTGTTGAAAGAAAAGTAACTCGCCCGGCGGGGCGAAACCCGCCCACCACAAAACCCACCACTCATCCCCCCTGCATCGGAATCAAAATCTCCACCCGATCCCCATTCTGCAACTGTGTTACTTCGTAAGCACTGCGTGGAACAAACTGCGCATTGACCGCCACGGCAAAGCTTTGTTCGGGTCTGGTATGTTCCGCCAACAAAGCCGTCAGTGATGTCTGCCGGCAAAGGTGTTGTTCTCCGTTGAGAACGATATTGAGTGTCGATGCGTTCATCAGGCTGTCTCCGGCAAGCGTTGGCAGGTTTGTTGTGTGTCGCGCT
>JAGRHW010000129.1 GCA_020444765.1 Gammaproteobacteria bacterium
GATGCCGTCAATAACGATCGCTATGCCTTTGCCGGTAATACGAGTGTGGTCGTGCCGACACCCAAGGGTGTGCTGGCTAATGACGGCAGTGATTTCAAGTCTGTCGAGCTTGTCAGTGGTGTCAATGCGTCAAGCAGTCTGACGCTCAATGCCGATGGCTCATTTCTGTATACGCCGGGTCCGCAGATTGCAACTGACGGGTTTACCTACAGGGCGCTGACGGAGAGCGGTAGCGCCAAAGCCGGCTCGGTAACCCTGGTCATTGCTCAACCAGTCGCCGGTTGCTCTGAGCTTATTGTCACGGAGGCGCAGTCCGGAACGTTTAGTGTCATGCAGGGTGATATTACGAAAGACGACGGTTTGACCTTTTCTCTGGTGGCTCAGCCGGTCAACGGGGCGGTCTCTTTGCTGGATGCGCAGACCGGGCAACTGAGTTATTCATACAATGGAGCCGGGCGGGGTTTGGACAAGATCCGGGTTCAGGTCAGCGACGCCTATGGCGGCTCGTCTGAGGTTGAGCACCACGTTGCGTTGGGTCCGGTTCGGGTGATGCCCCTGGGCGATTCCATTACAGAGGGGGTAGAGAGTGACTCGGATAACTCCGGTGATCCGGCACTGGATACGCCGGCGATGCCGAACCGTAGCGGTTATCGTAAACCGCTCTTCGATCTCTTGAACGGCAACGGTTATGAGTTTGATTTTGTCGGTAGCCGTACCACGGCGGGATTCAATGTTTTCAGTGATTTCCAGCATGAAGGGCATCCGGGTTATAGCGATGCGGAAATTTCCGGTATCAGTGACCCGACACCTGGTTGCAGCAATTCCGGTGGTGGCTTCGATGAAAATACCGAAGGCGTCTATAACTGGCTAACTGCGAATCCGGCGGAGGTGGTTTTGCTGCATGCCGGAACCAATAATGTCAACTGCACCAACCGGGCCGATAGTGTTTATATTGAAAGAATACTGGATGAAGTCGATCGCTGGGAAAGCGATAACAATACAACCGTGAAGGTCCTTGTCGCGTTGATAATCGACAAGCAACGCGGTGGCGATAACAGTAACGTGGAGACTTTTAATGCCAGTGTGCAATCGCTGGTCAACAACCGTATCGGCCAGGGAGATGATCTGAAGCTGGTCGATATCTATAACGCAGTTCCGGCCAGTTATCTTGACCCGCTGGACAAAACGCATCTTACCCCGGCGGGTTATCAGAAGATGGCGGAAGGCTGGATGAGCGCAATTGACTCGTCGGCAGCCATTGCTTCCTGTAACTAAACAGTCACTGGATATTATGTGAACATCTTTCAACAGCGTTGGGCGAGGCTCTGCTTGAAGTTTGCCGGTTTGTCCATTACCGGGCGGCTGGCATTCAGGCTCGCGGCACTGGTTGCACCACCTTACAAAGGCAGACGGATGCTGGCCGCCATGAGCGAAAAAGGTTTTGTTGCGTATTCGGCGAAACTGTTCGGGCAACATATAGAGTTGGGAAAATACAGCTTTATTGGTGACGGAGTTGTTTTGTATCAGAATCCCGGTAGTGGAAAGATTATGCTGGGTGAGAAATCAAGCATCAACCAGACCTGTATCGTTGAGACCGGCGAAGGTGGCAGTGTGATCATCGGCAGCGGCTCGCATATTCAACCTAACTGTCAGCTGTCTGCTTACAAAGGAGATCTTGTGATTGGCAATGCAGTGCAAATCGCACCCAATTGTGCTTTTTATCCCTACAACCATGGTTTTGCCACTGATAAACCGATCATGCAGCAGGCGCTTTCGAGCAAGGGAGGCATTGTGATCGAGGACGACGTGTGGCTTAGCTACGGTGTCGTCGTGCTGGACGGTGTGACAATCGGTAAAGGTGCAGTAATCGGTGCAGGCGCTGTAGTGGCCCGAGATGTGCCGGCCGGTGCCATTGCTGCGGGTATTCCTGCCAGGGTTATTGGCCAACGTCAAAAACAGAGCGATTGATCGATGACGCAGGAAGAACAACCGCTGGTCAGTGTCGTCACGCCTGTCTATAACGGTGAGACCTACATTTCGCAGGCTATCAATAGCGTCCTGGCGCAGGATTATCAGAATTGGGAATTGATCATTCTTGATAATAACAGCGACGATGGAACGCTCGGGATTGTGCAGGAATTCGCAAAACGTGAACCGCGAATACAAGTCCATACCAACCCTGAAACCTTATCCCAGATGGATAACTGGAACCGGTCGATGTCTCTGATCAGCCGGGATAGCAAATACTGCAAGGTCATACACGCGGATGACTGGTTGTTTCCCGGTTGTCTGAGCGAGATGGTCAGGCTGGCCATGGAAAATCCAAGTGTGGCGCTCGTATCGGCTTATCGCCTGGAAGAGGAAAGTGTCACACTGGACGGTCTGCCCTTTCCCAGTACCTGTGTTCCGGGCCGCGAATTATTACGACAGAGATTTCTCGGCGGTGCGGATTATTTTGGTTCGCCGTCATCTGTAATGTACCGTTCCGATCAAGTGCTGGGTCGCAAGGAATTTTTTAATGCGGCAAATCTACATGCCGATACTGAAATTTGCTATGAAATTCTGCTGCAGAACGACTTTGGATTTGTTCATCAGGTTCTGACTTTTACGCGCAGGCATAATGAAACAACCAGTACTTATGCCAAGCGTATGCAGACCTATATGCCTAGCCATCTGATGATGCTCAAGAAGTACGGTCCTGAAGTTCTCGATGAGCAGGAATTACAACAGGTGATATCCGAAAGGTTGAAAAACTATTACCGCTTTCTTGGTTATTGGTTGTTGCAATGCCGCCGCGCGGAGAATCGTTCCTACTGGAGTGAATTCTGGGCTTATCACAAGAAGGCGCTGGATGAGCTAGGTTTTGGTTTGAATGTTTCCAGAGTCATCACTTCTTCAGGCTTTGCATTTTACAAGGCACTGCTAAGCAAGCTGCATCTTGCGTAAGCTGACCGCATTTGAAAGGTATTAACCGGTCAGCACCTGCAGCAGCTTTTCTACATTGAGTAAAGAGTGGTTTTCTATCGCGTATGTGCGCGCGCTTTTTGCCATGATGTCGTGTTTTTCCCGGTTTTCGAGCAGCTCCCGGCAATCTCGGACAAGGTGTTCAAAATTTCCTGACATAATGCCGATCGGGTGGCGGTCTAAAATGCCGTCAGGGTTGACCTGTAAGCTTAATACGGGCGTCTCTCGCATCCAGGCTTGTATAAAAGTATTGGGAAACCCTTCGTATTGACTGGTGTTGACGAGAAGGCGGGTTTGTTCCAGTAACGTGTAGACTTCTTGTTGGGATATTTCGCCGAGATACTCAACCGCGTCGCATGAATTCAGGCGGGCGAGCAGTCTGTCTCCCCATTTGCCGGTTTGCGGGCGTCCGGCCATGCAAAAGCTCACCCCGGCGATTGGGCCGATCTGCTCGGCCAGATCGATAAACAGGTCCGGTTGTTTCAATTCCTTGAGGTTGCCGATCCACAAGACCAGTCGGCGTTCGTTTTGTGTTGCCAGGAGTTCAGGCACTGGTTGGAAATTCGCAATCACCGCATCGACGCTCCTGGAAAAATTCTTTTCGAGCTGATCGGCCTGGTGTTGTTGCTGGGCGACAATTTTATTGGCGTGGCGGATCCCGTATTCGAAGACTTTTTGTTCGATATAGTGATGAGGTCGACGTGAGAAAAGGCGTTGTGTGGATACGCCGACATCGGCATCCGATGCGATATGCCAAAGCATGCTGGCGCTGGAGTGTTTGCAATACCAGGCGCAGACGCCGGTATAGGCGCAGCCGACGCGCTGGTATATATAGTCCGGTTGCAGGGTTTTTAATGCCTTGTAGAGCCCGAAGGCATCGAAGAAAGTACCGTATTTGCTGAACCATCTTTGTGCGGTGACTTCATGAATGGTGTGGTCCTGTGGCTGGATATGGTCTGGCGAGGGTTTGCAAAGATAATGCAGCTCCAGGTCAGGATGGGTTTTGGCCAGTTCTCCTATCAGCAGGCTGATCTGGTACTCGGCGCCGCCGTAGCTGCCGGTCCAGTGGTGCGGTGTGACGATGGCGATTTTCTTGCGTGAAGTCAAGACAGCTGTCTCCCTGTTGTGTCAGTTGACGGTTGTTGCCTGGCGTCCACCAAGTCGTAAAGGGGTGGCAAGCAGAAAACCGGCGAGTATTCCGGCGCTGTCGATGAGCAAATCCCTGATATTTGCCGATCGCGCATCGGTCAGCAATTGCAGGGTCTCGGTCGTCGCGGCCATGGTTAGTAGGGCAAATCCGCAGATCCACAGGCTGTATTTTCGAAAATAAAGTGCGGAACTCAGGCCGAGAAGCGCAAAGATAAGCCAGTGTCCGAGTTTGCTTATTTCCTGGTTGGCGTGTTTGATATAGCCGGGAAAGATACTGTTTAAAACTTGCTTCAGACCGTCATTAAGGAAATTGGGCAAGAGTTCCGTGATTCGTGCATCGAGCCCAATCACTGTGTCGCGTGGCATCAGGGTGCCTATGAAGGCAAGACCCGCCAGTATCAGCACTACCAGCAGTGGAGTGGTGACGCCATGATTTCTGATAATAAACCAAAGCAGGGCGAATATCGCCATGGCCCAAATTACGATAAATCCGTATCTGATCGTTTCGAACCAGGCTTGTTGTTCGGCGGGTAAGAGGCTTAGCGATTTGATCCGTAGCGAACCGGTGGCTTCGAGGATACGGGCGGCGACCGCGACGCCGGCGGTTGCCGGAGGTATGTCGATAAAGGCCTGGTGTCTGGCCCATGTCAGATCGCCATCCAGGCTGGTTACATCATCGCTTGCAATGCGCTCTCCGTTTTCGTTCAGACGAAGCAACAGCAATCCGCCGCGCTGCCAGGGTTTTTCGCCGGCGATCAGACCCTCGACGGCGAGTTCACCGGATAAGAGGTAAGAACTGGGGGCGCCCGACGGTGTTAGGCGTTGTATAAGTTGGGTGTTTTGCCAGGCCGCGTCCTGGGACAGCTCGATAAAGTCTTCCGTGGATCTGAAATTGTCCGGATCGCCCTGTTTTTCCCAGCCTGTAAATTGCTCACTGAAGTCGTGGTTTACCAGCAATTCCGGACCGATGATCTTGTATTTGGGATAAGCAGTCAGTGTTAGCAAGGTGATCAGGCATAATGCTGCGATCGAGGCAATGGCTATTAATGTAGGTTTGTTGTCCATATTGACTTCTGTTCTGGGCACATGCACGGCCGGTTAGGGTGAAAATCGGTATGATTATCTTGTCACTTAAGATCCGGGGCCTTGTCATTATACTTTCGTTTACACTTTTTGTTCGGGCGGGAGAGATTGTGAATCTGCGAAGATGGCGGATAAGAAGTTTATCAGAATTATTACTGGCTGCCGGAATGTTGGTTATCCTTTCCGGGCAAGCCGCCTGCGCAAAGGATTTTCATAATCATCCCGGGCTTGAGAATGTCGAGGGAACGAAATTTCATCCAGGCCATTATGTTTTTACCTCGGTGAGCCGCGGTTACCCGCCTCGGGAGAGAAACATCAAGCGTCTCGATATTATCGAGACGTATCTGGATAATCCCGACATCCGCGGTTTTATGTCCTCGTACGAATGGCGGGAGCTGGAAACCAGGAAAGACAAATATACCCTGGACGCCATCGCCGCGATTCTGACAACCCTGGAGGGCACGGACAAGCGGTTTATCGTCTATGTCAGAGACAGGGATTTCGGCAAGACCTGTAAAAAAGCGCCGGTTCCGGCCTATCTGTTTGACAAGGTTTACGGACGTCCCTACAAACACAAAGACTTCGTTTGCATGATCGAGGTTTACAATCCTGCTGTAGTCGATCGAAAAATTGCCTTATACCGGGCGATAGCTGAACGTTTCGATCGGCATCCTAACTTCGAAATGATCATGGACGGTGAATCCACCATAGGGGGGTCAGCCGGCTACTCCGATCAGGCGTGGGCAGACGAGTTGAAGCGTTTCTATACGGAAGTGAAGAAATACTTTAAACATACGATGGTGCTTGTGCAGTTGAATTTTCTCGGCGACGGTTCGGTTTTGCTAGATGAAATCGCAGGCCATATTGAGCAGGTTGGCGGTGGCGCCATCGGTTTGCCGGATACGGTGCCCTGCCGAAGGCTGGATATCAGGGCCAAGGACGTCTGCGATTATCAAATCCCCGGCTATGCGACGTTAAGAAAATACGCTGGCAGGGTGGCGATCGCGCCCAGTGTGGCGACCTGGGACCTGGAGTTTGATCAGACTGACGAAGTCTTTGATATGGCGGTAAACTACCTACAGGCCAATCATGTGATCTGGAGCAGTGTGTTCACCAGCCGCCGCGAGAAAAAGCAGATTGATCCTGCCAGCTACATGGGTGAGCAGATTGTGCCCTTGCTCAAGCGGCGAGGCGAGGAGTTTAACGCCGATTGCCCTGCCAGCCTGAAGCCTTGCCTGACCGATTGATTCGGAAGCGCCTGGTTTGAATCTCAGATATTCGCTTATCGGCCGCTATACTACAGGTTTGGTCTAACACGCTCATAAGGTTGGTTGCATGTCGGAGTTTTCCAGCAAATTGCAGGGATTGTCGATTTATTGGGTAAGCAGTGATCGCTTCGACACCAAGCCTGACAAGAGTACGTGGACCGAGATCGGTGATTCGCTGAGCCTTCAGGGGGCCAGAGTAAGCATCGTTGCCTGTTACGCAAAAGAGCCTTATTTCCCGGAAGGCAAAGCCGTTGATATGGTCTATCTCAAAACCCTGGACCTGCCGCTGATTTACCGGATTTCCTTTACGCTGTCCGCTTTCTTCTGGCTGCTCAGAAATGCCGCCCGGGATGATCTCATCATACTGAATCCGCATGAGCTGTGGATGTTGCCTTTGCTGAAGCTGGCGCGCTTTCGCCGCCTGCATCTTGATGTCCGAACGCTGCCGATTGCCGGGCGCTCGATGAAAGACGGAATCGATATTTTCCTGTTCTGGAAAACGGTGATGAGCTTATTCGGCAAATCTTTCAGCAGCTACTCATTTATCACTCAACGGCTGCTTGAAACGGTCGAGAAGGAATTCAAGGTGCGCTACGAAGACCATGTCATCTGGCAGTCGGGCGTTAATGTGGATTTCTTCGTTGAGGCGTCGAAACAGGTTCAGCCGCCGGCGTCGGGCAAGCCGTTTACGGTTTTTTATCATGGCAGCCTCTACAAGAGGCGTGGAGTGGACCGCGTAGTCGAGGCGTTTGCGCAATTGCCGGCGCGGGTGCTGGAGAACAGTCGTCTGGTTATCGTGGGCAGCGGCAGTGGTCTGGAGCTGCTTCGTCAGCAGATCACCGGGCTTGGGCTGGAATCCAAAGTCGAGTTGCGCGGTTTTGTGCCTTACGAAGAGATTCCGCAGCAGATTGCCGGGGCCGATGTTTGCATTTGCCCATTGCCGGACTACCCCGAGTGGAATGTTTCCAGCCCGCTCAAGGTGCTCGAATACATGGCCTGCGGCAAGCCGCTGATACTGACACCGATTCCTGCTCACCAGGATGTGCTGGATGGCGAGGCGTTCGTGGTCTGGGCCAAAGGCGACAAGGCCGGGGATTTTGTCCCGGCGATCGTCGAGGCCTATGACCGACAGGTCGAATTGCAGGAGGCCGCCTTGGCCGCCCCGGCTCTGGTACGGCAGGATTGGGACTGGTCAGCGCATGGTGCCAAGTTTGGTGATTATCTGGCCCGTCACTATATTGGCGATTTGCCTGGTAATGCCCGCTAAGTGAGTCAGCGTACTTGCGCGGCCTTGTTTAAAAAAAGCCGCTTATCAGGATACGCCTTTATTCAGAGCTTGTTCTGATTGCTCGTCGGTTCGCCAGCCGGATAAGGTCGTTTGTGAACCGGCTTTCTTCAATTTACAAAATATTTCGATCCGGGATAGCCGCGTTTCCCCAATGAGGTTCAGCGGTAGCATTACAAATTCCTGTTTACTGGATCGCAACATTGCAGGATTTATTGTGCGCCAGTTTCAATTTAGTAGACCCATCTCATCCTTACCCGCTTTATTAACAAATTATTTTTGAAATGCCTCACATTTTAATGGCTTAGCCGCCCGTCAATCCTGTTCAGGGTGACATGTTCGGCGCGTAAATTTGTACTGCCCGATGCCGTTAACTAAACGACGGTAACAGCGTAAATCGTTTTCAATTTCTGACTCTGACCGCTACGGGTTTAAGTATGTACCATATGAATGATAAACATCTGGCAAAAATCGGTTTGACCTTTTTATGCATTGCACTGGGGGGTACAGGCTGTATTGATTTGACCAGTAGTTCCAGTCATAAAACCGGCAAGTTCATCGATAGTCCGGTCATCGGGCTGGATTATAAGACTGAAACGCTGGAGGGCCGAACCAATATCGGGGGCGAGTTTCAGTATGAAGAAGGCGAGTCAGTTGTTTTCTCTATTGGCGACATAGCATTTCCGTCGACCTCCGCTCAGGCAATCGTGACGCCCTTGAACATTGCGGACAGCAAGAATCCCGAGAACCGTACGGTCGTCAATATTTTGCGTCTGTTGCAGACGCTGGACAATGACCAGGATCCCGATAACGGTATCGAGATTGAGCAGGCTGTCCATGAGGCTGCCGTCGGCGTCGAGCTTGATCTCGACAGTGAGGATTTTGCCGGGGATGAGGCGACAACGGCGTTTTTGCAAGCCGTGTTCGGTAGTGATTCGCAGCTTGTCGATGCCGATGAGGCCGTCGCGCATTTTATCGAGACGATGTCGCTCAGCGAGGAGCGCCCTGCTTACAGTTTCACCGACCAGGGGGTGAGTAATCAGACCTATTTTGTCGTTTCCAGTGCTGAGGTCAATAGCGAGAAGCGGGCGAGCGATCTGGATAATATCTATTTTTACCAGGGCAATGTCAGCTACTTGCGGGAGGGCGTGGAAGTCACCGGTAGCTATGAAATCGATAACGGCATCCTTCATATGCTGCTGGACGGTGATGAAAAGGATAGCTATGTGTCGATCGTGTCGGAGGAAAACAATCATCTCGTGACTTGCTGGGCGGATACGCCTCTTGGTAGTTTGTTGTGCGAGGACGAGGAGGATTATGTCCGTCTGTTTTACAACTCTGACTCCGCCAGTTATTTTTTGAGTGGCGGCCTTGAGCCTGAGTTGGGTGGGGCTGGTTCAACTGACTCAGGTTCAACTGATTCAGGTTCAACTGATTCAGGTTCAACCGATTCAGGTTCAACCGATTCAGGTTCAACCGATTCAGGTTCAACCGATTCAGGTTCAA
>JAGRHW010000012.1 GCA_020444765.1 Gammaproteobacteria bacterium
AAGAAAATTCCACGCAAGCATACCGTGATCGTACAGCCCGGGGCCATGATCAGTTACCTGGTTAATGCGGATGCGATGGGCGGCTGGGCCTATCACTGTCATTTGTTATACCACATGCCCGGTATGTTCCGGCACGTCGTGGTCAGTTGAGGAGGATAACGATGATGAAGAAAAATCATCTGGCTATCGTGACGGCCCTGGTTGTTGCCACGCCTGTAAAGGCTGACATGAACGATGACCCGATTCTGTTGAAAACCATGATCGACCGCCTCGAGGTGCAATTTGATGATGGTCCTGATCCTCTGGTTCTGGAAGCGCAAGCCTGGATAGGCCGGGATCTGAACAAACTGTGGTTTAAGGCAGATGTCGAGTATGTGGACAGTGAGACGGAAGAGGCCGAGTTCCAGGCGCTTTACAGCCGGGCGGTCTCGCCATACTGGGATATCCAGCTGGGCTTCAGCCGCGATGTTCGTCCGAAACCGGTTAGGGACTGGGTAACGCTTGGCTTTGAAGGGCTCGCGCCATACTGGTTCGAGATCAACGCCGCGTTGTTTGTCGGGGAAAGGAACCGCTCGGCCGCCCGCTTACAGGCGGAGTATGAGTGGATGCTCACGCAGCGTTGGGTGTTGTCGCCGGAGTTTACGATCAATGCCTATTCAAAGGATATTCCGGAAATCGGCGTAGGGGCGGGAATATCCGATGCGGAAATAGCTCTCAGCCTGCGTTACGAAGTGAGGCGGGAGTTTGCGCCCTATATCGGTGTTAACTGGACAAACACGTTTGGCGGTACAGCTGATTTTGCTAAGGAAGCCGGCCTGGATAGCAGTGACACGGTGTTCGCCGTCGGTGTTCGCGCCTGGTTTTAATCGATTGAGCCGGTTTGTTTATGACGAAGAATTTTGGAGAAAATTATGATGAAAAAGTTATTCTTGGCATTGAGCCTTTCTACCCTGTTACCTGTCCCGGTGTTAGCCGCTGGAACGCATGCGGGTGAGCATGAGCACAGTGAGGCAGCCCACTCCGATAGGCATCAGAGCGATCACGAGCATGCCCTGAGTGAAGTCGGAAGCCCGGCTTCAGCAGATGATGCAAGTATGGATATCGCCGTTACGCTGCTTGACACAATGCGTTTTGAGTTTGACAAACCGCTGGCTTTGAGACGGGGAGAGGTGGTGCGATTTGTGGTCACCAACAGCGGGAAAATCCCGCATGAGTTTTCAGTCGGCAGCGCCAGTGAGCAACTGGAACATCGCAAGATGATGCAGGCAATGCCAAACATGGTGCATGAAGATGGCAATACCGTTTCTGTAGAGCCAGGGCAGACGAAAGACCTTGTCTGGCGTTTCGACGGCGATGCAGAGGTCGTTTTTGCCTGCAATATTCCGGGTCATGCGGAAGCGGGCATGGTCAGGACTACCCGGCTTCAGCCCTAGGTGATAAACAACCGTAACCCGCCGGAGAGGATACCGGAAGCATCAAGGCGAATGATATCGTCACAGAAAAGGCTTTCGCTTCGCCGGCGGTTACGGTGGTTTTATCCGGGAAAGGCTCCCGATTCACTCCTGGCTCAGGGAGAAATTAAAATACATTTTCTCCGGCGCCAGTTTATAACTCCACGGTAGACCCGCATTTTTCCAGCCGTTGACATTGCGTGCGCCCATGTCTTTTTCCAGCGTTGATTTTAATCCTTCAAAACCTTCGTGTTGCGTGTAAACCTTGTCGAATCCGGCTTTGTGTAGCGCGCTGGCGGCAATCGGCGCACGGCTGCCGGATTGGCACATCAGAATAACCGCAGCCGATTTGTCCAGGTTTCTTTTTTTCAGCAAGCCCTCGATTTCGGCCGCGAAGTTCTCGTTCGGGCGTGTCCGATAGGTGTTTTGCTTGTCGCTCCAGTTGTAGTCCGTGTCCAGAAAGCGGATCGGGATATTCGCGTCAACAGCGCTGGCCATACCGATAAATTTCACTTCGGCCCGTGTACGCACATCGATCAGCAGTACTGAATCCGGGTTGGCTGTTTTGATGGTATGGGCTTCAGTCGGGCTCAGATAAAGGTCATACGGCGTGTGCCATTTTTCGCGTACATCAGTGCGGTCGGCAGCCAAGGTGATCGGGCTGAAGGTGATGCTCAGCAGCGTGGTTATCAATATCATCCTGGGATAATGCATCTTCTTACCTTTTATCGATTTAGACCGTTTTATCTTAAAGCCTGTCTGGAATCTCTGAGTCGAAGCGAAATCGGGCTGATTTGAGCCAGATTGGGTTCTGGTTTGAGGCGCATAGTCATTCTACGCAACGAAAATCAGGGCGCAAGCTGGCCAAACTCAGCACGATTGCAGCCGACATCAGAGATTTTAGACAGGCTCTTAGCACTTGTCATCGGTTTGAAAACAGTGCGTGGCACTCTCGCAGGTTTCCGGACCTGTTATCGCATGTGTTTCGTCAGGAATTTGTCGGTACTGTTGATTGGTGTCGTCACCGTTATCGACATGCTCTTCGCCGCAGGCATAACCCGTATGAGGCAGTTCCGGTCCACTGAATAATTTTGTCATGCGGGCATCACAGAACTGACATCTAAGCGCGGGACAATACTTTCACAGAATGATTTTTTCTCCCTTCACCTCACGATAAACACTAACGAATTCGCGCGCTCCGAGGGCGCTTTGCTATGAAAGATGACAAAATTTCCAACGAGATTGAGAACGATACGATTCACAGCCAGGGAGGCGAATATTTTGGAGCGATTGCCAGCCGGGTGATTTCCCGTCGTGCGGTTCTGAAAGGTTCGGCAGCGGTTGCTGCAACGCTGGCGATCAACCCCGCGATCGCCGGTGGTGGAGTTGGCCGACACCAGTCTGAAAACGAGGAATGCGGGACGTCCGGACTGAGTTTTGAGGCGATCCCTGAAGAAATGGCCGGTGAGGAAGAAATCCATGTTGCCAACGGTTACGGTTATCAGGTATTGCTGCCATGGGGGACACCATTGCATCCTGATGCGCCGACTTTCGATGTCGATAAGCAAAGCCGCGTCGCGCAGGAAAAACAAGTCGGTTTCAACCACGACCTGGTATTGTATTTTCCTCTGCCGGATCGTATCAAACGCGAAGTGGCGTACAGCGGCAGCCTGGATGCCGATGCCGACCGTTTGCTGGCCCAGCTCTATCCGAAAATCAAGCAGAGCGAGCGCTATCGCTACACGCACCGCGCACTCGTCTGCATCAATCACGAATACACCAGCGGCGGCGATATGTTTCGTGATTATTCCGCCGACGCGCCGACCCAGAATCAGGTTGAAGTGGAAATCGCCGCGCATGGTATGACGATTGCCGAACTGTTCCTGGATTGGGACAACCAGTGGCGCTTTGTTCAGGACTCGCCTTTCAATCGCCGGATCAGCGGCTATACGGAAATGGAGATCTCCGGCCCGCTGGCGGGCTACGAAGCCCTGCAGACCGCTGAAGATCCGGAAGGCAAGCGGGTGATCGGCATGTTCAACAACTGCGCCGGCGGCAAAACACCGTGGGGAACGATCCTGACCTGTGAAGAAAACTTCGATCAGTATTTCGCCAACTATGCGACTGCCTCGGAAGATAACAAGTTCCGCTCCGACCGTATCGCAGCCAGCGACGAGGCAAGTTCTCGCCACTGGGAAGATTATGACAAGCGTTTTGATCTTGCCGCAGAAAGCAACCAATACAACAAGTATGGCTACGTTGTCGAAATCGATCCCTATGACCCGAGCCGCAAGCCGGTAAAACGTACCGCACTCGGCCGTTTCAAGCACGAAGGCGCGATGGGCGTCGAAACCGGCGATGGTCGCGTGGCGATCTATTCCGGTGATGACGCGCGCTTTGAATATGTCTACAAATTCATCAGCAAAAACCGTTGTGTGCATGGCAACCGAGCCGGAAACTGGGGTCTGCTGGATGAAGGCACCCTGTATG
Source organism: Gammaproteobacteria bacterium (assembly GCA_020444765.1). Next base: position 3,942 of record JAGRHW010000012.1, read on the forward strand.
TTGCGCGTTTCAGCGAAGGTCTGGCCACCGCTCAGGACGAACCGAACATGGGTTATGGTGAATGGCTGCCGCTGGTTTGGGAGGAGGGCAACGCCCTGCATCAGGCCGGTTTCAAAAACCAGCAGGAAGTGCTGCTGAATACCCGCGGTGCCGCAGATGTATTGGGCGCCACGCCGATGGATCGTCCGGAAGATGTGGACGTTTCGCCGGTCAATGGCAGGGTCTATGTCGCGCTGACCAACAACAGCAACCGTTCCGGTGAAACCGAAGACGCGGTCAGGGACGCGCAGGGACGTGAAGTGTCAAGCTGGTGGAATGCAGCCAACCCGCGCCTCAACAACCAGAACGGTCATGTGATCGAACTGATCGAAACCGATGACGACGCAGGCTCGCTGACTTTCGAATGGAATATCTTCATTCTCTGCGGCATCCCGGGCGATCCGCATACTGCCTTCGGTGATATCCAGGATCCGGCAGCCGCTGGCGTCAGCACGATATCCGACCCGGACAACGTTGCCATCGACAGTGACGGCAATCTCTGGATTGCTACCGATGGTATGCCGAGCGGCGTTTATATCGACGGCGAAAAAGTGATTCAGAGCGGTGAGCGAAACGACGGCGTTTTCGCTGTACCGACCGAAGGGCCGGATCGCGGTTTGCTCAAGCGCTTTATGGCTGGCGTACCCGGCAGCGAAGTGTGCGGGCCGGAATTCTCCAACGATGGCCGCACGTTCTTCTGTGCGCTACAACATCCGCGCGATGGCGAAGCGTTTGACAAGCCCTGGCCGACCGGTGAAACGGTCGCCCGGCCTTCCTTGATCGCCATTCGTCATCAGGACGGTGAAAAAATCGGTCGTTAAGGAAGATGTTTCAGGACAGGGAACGATATTGTCCGAGGTCGAACCGGCGCATTTGCGCCGGTTCGTTATTGACCTTCACACAGCTACCGGCGCCAGAAATCGGGTGAAAACAAGGTAAACACGGTGAGGTATTCGAGTCTGCCGAGGATCATTGCCATAGAGAGAATCCAGGTGCCGCTGTCGCTGACAGGTTGAAAATTGGAGCCAACCGCGCCAAACCCGGGGCCGAGTACGTTGACGCAGGCGGCCACGGCTGTCAGTGAGGACCAGAAATCAAGTCCGGTCGCGGTCAGCATGGTTGTGATTACGGTGGTCGAGAGGGCGGCAAAGAACATAAAGGACATGACCGCATTCTGGGTGTCGGCGTTTACGATTTTTCCCTGGTGCTTTATAAGGAAAACACCTTGAGGATGGATCGTTCTTTTGATATTGATGTTGATTATCTTTACGGTGATGATGTTTCTGATGATTTTATTCCCGCCGGCGGTGGAGCCCGCACAACCGTCAAGATATCCTGCAAAAACCAGTAAAAAACTTGTAGCAGTGGGCCAGTCGCCAAAGCTGGCGGCGCCATAGCCAGTACTTGTAATAAATGAAATGATATGAAAAGTGGCAAAACTCAGCGACTCAAATATATTCGTGTAGGTGTTTTTAAATAACAGAAATAATGCAAGTCCGATTGATAATAGTACGATTATGCTTATGAAAACCTTTGTTTCTTCATCGTGTGCATAGTCTCCAAGGCTGCGTTTGTGAAAGACTCTGAAGTGAAGGGCAAAATTGATCGCACCAAGGATCATGAACAGATTGCAAATCCACAGTATCTCGTGGCTCTCGAAATACCACATGCTTGCATCATGGGTTGAAAATCCGCCGGTGGAAACCGTCGTAAAGCTGTGGGCAATCGCATCGTAGGCTGACATGCCCGCAACGTAATAGGCCAGTGCGCAGGCGATGGTGATGCTGATATAGACACCCCAGAGATAGTGGGTGGTGTTGACCAGTCTCGGGGAGAGTTTTTCATCCTTGAGTGGCCCTGGTGTTTCAGCCCTCAGCAACCTCATGCCGCCGACATTCAGCATGGGAAGAACCGCAACAACAAAAATCACGATTCCAAGACCGCCCATCCATTGCAGAAATTGCCGATACAGCAAAAACGTCGGTGGCATCTCGTCGAGTCCTGACAGTATGGTCGCGCCGGTCGTGGTCAACGCGCTGACCGATTCGAATACCGCGTCGGTGAAGCTGATATGGGTTACACCCAGAATAGGCAAGGCGCCAAGAACGCCGCTGATCAGCCAGGTGGTCGTGGCGTAAATAAGGGCATCCCGGAAATTAACCTTCGAGATATCGGCCTTTTTCAGGATCAGAAAAATTCCCGTGCCAAGAACCAAGGCCGTTATTCCCGGGGCAAAGAACTTTCCGGTAATGCGGTCATGGAATATAAAAAGAGACAGCATGGAAAAAACAAGTTGCACCAGCCCCATCCAGATGCCGGGCAGGGCCAGTAGTTTTACTGTTATTTTCTTATTGATCATTATCGGTGCTTGCGGCAATAAAACGATAACCGACCCCGGGCTCGGTCTTGATAAATGCCGGCGCATCGGCATTATCGTGAAGCTTTTTACGCAGTTGGGTGATAAGTACTCGCAGATAGTGTGAATCATCGATGTGCGAAGGACCCCAGATGTCGGTCAGGAGTTCCTGATGGGGGATAAGCTTGCCGGGCTCGCTGGCCAGTTTTATTAATACAGCATGTTCTTTTTTGGTCAGCGGAATGGATTCCTGATTCAGCAAAAGTCTGGGTTCGCCGGTAAAGATTTCAATCCCTTTAAAATCGAGCTTTTCGGGGGCCGGCTGGAATTCGATATCCCGTAAAAGTACCTTGATCCTGGCGATAAGCTCTTTTATGCCGAAAGGTTTACTTAAGTAGTCGTTTGCACCGCCTTCCAGAAGTTTTACTTTTTCTGACTCTTCATCCCGCGCGGTTAAGACCAGAACAGGTATTTTACTGTGCTGGCGGATTTTTCTGAGAAACTGGAATCCATCCATATCCGGGAGGCCAAGGTCCAGAATAATCAGGTTGGGCTTTTCCTCGGTAATGGCGCGAAATCCTGTTTTTGCGTCGGGCGCCTCGATATATAAATACCCCTCCGCTGTCAGCGATATTCTAATAAAGCTGCGAATCTTCTTTTCGTCGTCAATGATCAGAATGGTTTTTTTAGTCATAGCTTTTTTTCGAGGGTAGCGTTATTTCCATAACGCAGCCTTGTTGGCAGGGTTTTGTGCTTAGTGTGCCGTTATGAGCTTCGATAATGCTCTTTGCAACGGTCAAACCTATGCCCGAACCGCCGGAGCCGATGTCTCCCAGCCTTGAGGAGAAGAACAGATCAAATACCTTTTCTCTGAATTCTTCCGGAATGCCGGGGCCTTTGTCGGTGATATTGATGTAAATCCTGTTATCCAGGTGCCAGGCTTCGATTATCACTTTCTGATTGACCGGCGAATACTTGATTGCATTGTCAATGATGTTGTAGATCGCCTGTTCGAACAGCGAGCCCTGGATATGTACAAGCGGGAGCGCGGATTTTTTGCTGAGCGCTATCCGATCGGGGTCGAATCTTTTGGCCGCTCTTTCAAGGATCGGCCATATGGGTTGCGCTGAAAGGTTTGGCTCCCTGAGCTGGTTTTTCATCCGTGTGACCTGCAAAAGGTTCTCGACATAGTGGTGCAGACGATGGCTTTCCTCCAGCGCGCCGTCTATGAGTTCCTTTTGTTTGTCCTGCGGTATTTTGTTTTTATATTCCTTGAACGTGCTCAGTGCGCCGATGATGGCGGCCAGCGGGGTTCTCAGGTCGTGCGAGATCGACAGAAGAATGTTAGATCGTATTTCTGCCTGCTTCAGCGCCTCGTTGATTTTTCTGTATCGGCTGGAAGCCTCGCTGGTGATAACGGCGACGATGATGAATATCAGGGTATTGATGATATCGGTGATCTCCGTCATGTGCAGAGAGTACAGCGGTGTGGTGAAAAAGTAGTTGAAGACCAGTGCGCAAAACAGACCGGCCAGCGTAGTTGCCAACCGATTGGATATGATCGACACAAGCACAACGGACAGCTGCAGAACCAGCAACACCCCGGTCTTCGGAAGAAAAAGGCTTTCCAGGATTACCGCAATGCCGGAAAACGAAATAACCACAAGGCAGGCTATCAGGTATCCGAGGTTCTTGTTTTCTATGAGTTTTCTTATTTTCAACATCAGTAAAAAGCGCCAGACTTGTGCTCGTATGATAGCGCCTGATTGGACGCTATCCGCTAAATTTGCGTAAAAAATAAGTGAAGGTATTCGGGCTCTTAATCGTGGGCTGACGCTGATTGTTTCTACTGATATAAGCCGCTGGGTAATCGGTGATTCCCTTGCCGGAAGGAGTCCAGACTTTCCCTCGGCCTCAGTCCCCAGCAGAGTTCTTTCTTAAGAGTTTGAAGCAGTGTTTTTACCATTCAGAAGCTTTTTGTTCCTCGCTAACCCCATGAAATTTATAAATCTTTAACAATCGTCGCTGGCCCAAAAAGTCTGATTTGGCGGACTAATTGCTTACACCCCAGTGCCCGCGCAGGACGTGCGGTTAATTCCGGCTCACAGTCTGACTGCGAACATGAGAGGTAACCCGCAGCCACAGTGAATATACAAATAATTGAATAAGGCAAAAAACTATGCGCACTGGGTTTCCCCCCACACCATTCCAGCCACGTCCACTATCAATAGCAATTTTATTAGCCTTGACCGCAATGCCTGCTTCACAGTTGTTAGCGGAGGGCAGTGCACAATTCGGAACAAGCCAACGGTTTATGGATTCACCGGCTGCGACAGGCGGCGGGCGAGGCACGGAGGGTTCCTCGTTTTTCGTTGATATTCTCAGTGCGGGAGAGGTCATCAATATATCGGCCTGTGGTGCCGCATCGGGTGACGGCTTGCGCTTTACCATTTACAACAACTCCAACACGCAGGTCGCGACCACTGACCTGGCAAGCGAGAATGTATCCTGTTCAGACTCGATGGACACACCGCTGGCGGCTCCCTACCGTTTTGTGGCTCCCCAGGCCGGAACCTACCGGATTTCCGTTGACGATCTGGTCAGCAACCGTTTATCACGGCTCGATATCAGCGTAACCGCGGACAGCGGCACGCTGCCGGACCCGACTGATCAACAGGGCCGTTTGTGGGCTTATTCCTGGAACATGGATGCCGGCACCTTCAATGAAAGCGGTGCAACAGACGCAGATATCTACGCGTTGGTACCGGGCGGAAGGCCGGATACCAATTTTATCTGGAAACTCGATCTTAACAACTTTGCCGGCTATCAATACTACCTGGTCGCCAATAATCTCGGGGTTGACAAGCCCTATTCAGGTTACAGCACACCGAATACCTCGGAGTATCAGAATCTGTCCTATCTGTACCCGCAGTATCTGGGTGCCCCGGCGGTTGCCAAGACCCAGCCCAGCAACCCGCCGCTGATCAACAATGCCCGCTTTATCGACAGCGATGGGCAGGACTTGGCTTTTTCTCCGGGAACCTCGACGTCGATTCAGGATAGCGGAACCTTTGAGTTCGATTCGGATGTTGCGGGCAACTACGCGATTTACATCGACCTCAATCAGGATGGCGTGATGGGCAATCTGGGCGACCGGATTCTGCTGGGTAACGCCGTCACCGGCAGTAATTCGGTGAGCTGGGACGGCACCGATGTGAATGGCAATATCGTGTCGCCCGATCGTTACGGGGTGAAAATCTCGGTGCGCATGGGGGAATATCACTTTATCGCCAATGATGTGGAAACCAGTGGCGGCGGCAGCAGCGCCTCCGATGGCATTGGTGAAGGTCTGACCATCTGGTCGACCGATATCAGCGGCGTGGATTCGCCGGTCAATGTATTTTGGGACGATGTCACCATTCTTGGCAGCGGAGCAGGGGGAACGGTGAATACGCCGGGCGGCGGACTTTCGGATACATCCGCAGGACGCCATACCTGGGGCAGTTTTGTAAGTAACGGTCTGGGCAATAACCGCTATATCGACACCTATGTTTACGGCATGGCGGGTACGGCATCCGTGATGGTTGAAGTCAAGACTGACGACACACCGGTCACCGGAACCGATGGCACGATCACGATGGACAGTTACTTTGTGCAGGGCGATACGCCGAACGTCAGCGTCAGCGATGCCGATCTGAATATCCTGAGTGCCGAGGTGGAGACGATTTATGTCATGCTGCGTAATACAAGCAGCGGTGAAAGCGAGCAGGTTCTGCTGACCGAAACCGGCGCGAATACCGGGGTTTTTACCGGCACGTTTGTCAGCGGCGCACCGGCTGTGCAGGCCAATAATGATGGTGTTCTGGAGCTGGGAAACGGCGACGATATCAACGCGGTCTACACGGATCAGCTCGACGCCAGCGGCGCGACAGCCGAGCGAACCGCAACGGCGACGGTGACGCAAGACTCCGATGGTGACGGTCTGCTCGACCCGCAGGACCCGGACGCCGATGGCGACGGTATCGATAATACTGAAGAGGGCGATGAAAGCACCGATACGGACGCCGATGGTATCCCGGACTACCTGGATACCGATAGCGACGGTGATGGCATCGACGATATCAACGAAGGGGTGCTGGATACGGATGGCGATGGCATCCCCAACTACCGTGATCCCGACTCTGACGGCGACGGCATTGCCGACGCCCGTGAAGGCGTGGTCGATTCCGATGGGGACGGGGTAGTCGATTACCTTGATCTGGACAGCGATAACGACGCCATCAGCGACGCCGAAGAAGGCGACGTGGATACCGACACCGATGGCGTTGCCGATTATCTGGATCTCGACGCCGATGCTGACGGTATTCTTGACGCTCATGAATCGGGTGCGGCAGCAGGACTGGATGCCAATGGTGATGGTCGGATTGATGGTGCTGTCGGCAGCAACGGTCTGGCCGATAGTGTCGAAACCGCGCCGGATAGCGGCATCATCGATTACAACGCAGACGGTCTCGCTGATACAGCGGTTGATACCGATGGTGACAGTCTTGCGGATTTTCGTGATACTGACTCCGATGCCGACGGCATCGACGACGCCGTAGAAGGCAGCACGGATACCGATGCAGACGGCACGGCGGATTTCCGCGACACCGATAGTGATGACGACGGTATCCTTGACCTCGACGAAGGTACGTTGGATAGCGACGGAGATGGCGCAGCGGATTTTCGCGATATCGACGCCGATAACGACGGCATCCCGGACAGTGACGAAGGCAGCGAAGACACCGACGGTGACGGCACGCCCGATTATCTGGACGAGGATACGGACAATGACGGCATCCCCGATAATCAGGAAAGCGGTGATACTGATGGCGACGGCATCGTCGATGCCAAAGATCTTGACAGCGATAATGACGGCATAACTGACGCGCTCGAAGGTTCGCTCGATACTGACGGTGACGGGGTTGCGGATTTCCGCGATCTGGATGCCGATAATGATGGTGTGACCGATCTGGCCGAATCAGGCGTGGCGGTATCGCTCGATGCCAACGAAGACGGCCGTCTGGACGGTGCGGTCGGTGCCAATGGTCTGGCTGATGCGATAGAAACCGCCGTTGAAAGCGGCCTGGCCGATTACGACGCGGATGCCCAGGCCGATACGCCGCGCGACAGTGATGGTGACGGGGTTGCGGATTTCCGTGATCTGGATGCAGACAACGACGGTCTGGCCGACAGCATCGAGGCCGGCGGTATGGATGTGGATGGAGATTATCGTCACGACGGTTTTCTCGATGCCAACGGCGACGGTTTGGCTGATTCGCTTGAGGGCAATCCCTTGCCCGATCCGGATACCGACAGCGACGGTCAGCCGGACCGCATCGATACGGATGCCGATAATGACGGTATCTTTGACCTGATCGAAAGCGGTGGCAGCGATAGCGACAACAATGGCCTGGTTGATAACTTCAGTGACGCCGATGGCGATGGCGTGGCGGATGATCCGGGCGTGCTGACACCTGCTGCCGATACGGATGGCGATGGCACGGAGGATCGTCTTGATCCGGATGCCGATGGCGACGGTATCGATGACAGTGTTGAAGGTACCGTGGACAGCGATGGCGACGGCCTGGCCGATTTTCTTGACACCGACAGCGACGCCGATGGCATTGCCGATAGCGACGAAGGTACTGTCGATACCGATGCGGATGGAATTGCGGATTTTCGTGACACCGACAGCGACGCTGATGGTATCGCGGACAGTGATGAAGGCACAGTCGATACCGATGGTGATGGAATTGCAGATTTCCGCGACACCGACAGTGATGCCGATGGCATCGCTGACAGTGACGAAGGCAACATCGACAGCGATGGTGACGGCGTGGCGGATTTCCGCGATAGCGATAGTGACGGCGATGGTATCGCCGACAGTGATGAAGGTATGGTGGACACCGATGGTGACGGAATTGCCGATTTCCGCGATACCGATAGCGACGCTGATGGCATCGTCGATAGCGAAGAAGGCAATGTTGATACTGACGGTGACGGTGTAGCCGATTTCCGTGACAGCGACAGTGACGCCGACGGTATCGCCGACAGCGACGAAGGCGCTGTCGATACGGATGCTGACGGCATAGCAAACTTTCGCGATGCTGACAGTGACGGTGATGGTCTTACCGATGCGCTTGAAGCACTGGCGGACAGCGATGCCGACGGTCAGCCTGATTATCTCGAAGTTGATAGCGATGCCGATGGGCTTGCCGATAGTGAAGAAGGCAGTATCGATACCGATGGTGACGGGGTTGCAGACTTTCGCGATATCGATAGTGACGGTGATGGTATCAGTGATCGTGAGGAAGGTTCCTCGGATACCGATGCGGATGGTCTACCCGATTATCTGGATACAGACAGTGATGCCGACGGCATAGCCGACAGCGATGAAGGTAATGTCGACACCGACGGTGACGGAGTTGCAGATTTTCGTGATCTAGACAGCGACGCCGATGGTATTCCCGACAGCGATGAAGGTAACGCCGATACCGACGGTGACGGAATTGCGGATTTTCGTGATCTGGACAGCGACGCCGATGGTATTCCCGACAGCGAGGAAGGTAATGTCGACACCGATGGTGACGGGATTGCGGATTTTCGTGATCAGGATAGCGACGCTGATGGCATCGCTGACAGCGACGAAGGTAATGTCGACACCGATGGTGACGGAATCGCGGATTTCCGTGATCAGGACAGCGACGCCGACGGTATTGCTGACAGTGATGAAGGCAATGTCGATAATGACCGTGATGGAGTTGCGGATTTCCGTGATCAGGACAGTGATGGCGATGGCATTCCTGATAGTCGCGAAGGCGCTGTCGACAGTGACGGCGACGGGCAACCGGACTTCCGGGACACCGATAGCGATGGTGACGGGCTTGCCGATTCGCTGGAATCCACGGTAGACAGTGACGGTGATGGAATCGCGGATTACCTGGATCTGGACTCTGATAACAATGGTGTCAACGATGGCAACGAGGATAGCGACAACGACGGAATCCTGGATCGTCAGGAAGGTAACGGCGATAGCGATGGCGATGGTGTCGCGGATTATCTGGATGCCGATGCTGATAATGACGGAATCCCTGACCGGGTTGAAGGCGCAGCCGATACCGATGGTGACGGGGTTGCGGATTATCTGGATCTGGATACCGACAATGACGGTATTCGTGATCAGGACGAAGGCGCGGCTGACCATGACGCCGATGGCATCGAGAATTTCCGTGATCTCGATTCGGATAATGACGGTTTGAGCGATCTGGTCGAGGCTGCCGCCTTGGGTAGCGGTCTGTATCAGTCGGATGCCAATCGCGATGGCCGGGTCGACGCGGATTATCCGGTGGGTGCCAACGGTTTGGCTGATCATGTCGAAACTGCCGGTGAAAGCGGGCTTCCCGCTGAAAACCTGTCGGATGCCGATGGGGACGGGGTGGCCGATTATCTCGACCTCGACAGCGATAACGATGGCATCACAGACATTCGTGAAAACCGGCTTGCCGATCGAAACGGCGACGGCCGCCTGAACGGACAGTCTGATAACGCCGGAATTATGCCAGGCATGGCGCAGCGTGTCAGCGATAGCGATGCGGATGGCGTGCCGGATTTTCGCGATCTGGATACCGATAACGATGGCCTGAGCGATGTGATCGAAGCCGGTTACAGCGATACCGACGGTAATGCAAGGTTAGATGACTTTATCGATGCCAACGGCGATGGCGCGGACGATTCCCTGACGATTGCCGAACTCGATATCCCGGATAGCGATCACGATGCGGTAGCCGATTACCGTGATCTCGACAGCGATCAGGATGGCTTGACCGATCTGCTGGAGTCGCAGGGCGCCGATGTCGGCAATGATGGCCGTGTCGACGATTTCAGCGATGCTGACGGCAATGGTCTGGACGACGCTCTGCAGGCCTTGCCGGTGCAAGCGGTTGATACCGACGGTGATGGCATGCCCGATTATCTCGACCTGGATTCGGATAACGACGGCAAGTCCGATCAGCGTGAATCCGGCAACCGGGATCTGGATGAAGACGGGGTTGTCGATCCGCTCAAAGACAGCGATGCCGATGGTATCGCCGATACGGTGGATGTCGATCAGACCGGCGGCGTCGATAGCGATGACGACGGTATCGATGATCGCTTCGATGCCAGCTTTATCGATGAAATCGACAGCGACGGCGATGGCATCGTCGACAGCGCCGATGCCGATGCCAACGGTGACGGGTTCTATGATGACTATAACGGAGAACCGGGAATCGGCGCGGCCTTGCCGGACAGCGATAACAACGGCATTCCGGATTACCAACAGGCCAACGCTGACGGCAAGGTCAAGACCGGCCTTGACGGAGGTTGTGTGATGGGTGACGGCAGTGGCCCGATTGACCCGACCCTGCCTGGTATCGGGCTGCTGGCAGCGCTGATGCTGTTGCGCCGCCGCGTGCGAAAAAACCTGGCGCGTGTGCGATCTGTTCTACCAGTCGTGTTGAGCGCTACGCTGGCTGTTGCCAGCTTGGGGCAGGCGCCGCACGCCGATGCGGCAGTCGGCGATGAAGACCCATTCAAGCGGCGTCCTTATGCGGGTGTCGGACTTGGTATGAGTCAGCTGGAGCCGGATGCCAGTGGTATCGGCGGATCGGTGGATGATAAAAATGATATCGGTGGTCATCTGACGCTGGGTATGGATCTTCATCAGAGGGTTTCGGCGGAGTTGCAGGCCAACTGGCTGGGGACCTCGACGCTGCGTCCGGCCGGTGAAATCGATTATACCGTGTATTCCTTGAGCGGTATTTTCTACGGCCTCAATAAGCGCCAACCGCGTGAACAACGGCTTGACTGGAGCGCTTACCTGCGTGCCGGACTTGGCAGTATGGACAATTCCGGTACCGTCGACTTCGAGCGCCAGAACGACTATCACCTGCTTCTCGGGCTGGGGGCGGAATACGGCTTTAAAAGCGGTTTTGCCTTGCGCGGTGAGTATATTCACTACGATACAGATGCGGCGTTTGCCGGTTTGAGCGCGCTTTACCGTTTCGGTTCGCGCAAGGATAAAGCGTCGACCGTGGCGCCCGTCAAGACTGCGGTCATCGGGCCCGTCGTTGAACCCGTGGTTGAGGCGCCTGTGACGCCTGCGCCGGAACCGGTGCCTGTCGTGCAAGTGGTCGACGCGGATCACGATGGCGTCAACGATGAAAACGACCACTGCCCCGGCACATTGCCAGGCAAACCGGTCAATGCGGTTGGCTGCGATATGTTCGACGGTGTGATGGAAGGCGTCAATTTCGAATCGGGCTCAGCGTCGCTGACCGCCGAGGCGAGAGCGATTCTCGATGATGCCGCGGACACCTTGCGAGCCTATCCGCAAATTCGCCTGGCGATATCCGCGCATACGGATAACCAGGGCGATGCCGCGGCCAATATGCAATTGTCCAAGCAACGGGTAATCTCGGTCGCGCGTTATCTGATCGAACGCGGTGTTGACGGCAAGCGTATCAAGGCGATGGCGTTCGGTGAGAGCCGGCCGATCGCGAGAAACGATACACCGGAAGGCCGCGCGAAAAACCGGCGGGTGGAATTTCGCACTCTTGACGAGCAGTCGCAATAACGCCGGAGACTACCTTCCTTGAAACGAAAAACGCCGCAAACTGCGGCGTTTTTTTGACTGATTTATCTCGCTCTCCGTTTTGAGAGCTTGTTTCTGCGGAATGTTTCCGGTGTATAGGTTTTTCCGAAAAAATTCGTTGCGGCTTCCTGTCAGCTGTTTGTCTGTCCCCAACGCCGTTTGCGACGGTATGCCCCTAAGCCTGCCAGGATAAAACTGGTTAACCACCAGACGCCGCCACCGCCGCCATCACTGTTTGTTTCACCGGCGGCGTTGTTGGTATTACCGTCACCGCCGTTCGCTAAGGGAGCCTTCAAACCGAGTGTCAGAGTTTGTGTATTGTTGGAGGGCGCTTCATCGTCATCCCAGTCCAGCGTTGCTGTAATTTCAGCGCTGGTGTCAATATCAGTGCTTAGGGCAAAGTGAATTGTCTGGCTCGTTCCAGTCGTCAGCGATTCGATATCGCAAGCCGCTGTATTCTGCTCGACAATGCAACTGACGTTGTCGGTGTTCAGCAGCAGCTTGTTTGTGTCCGTGCTGCTTGCTTCGATTTCCAGGGTTTGTGCTGGACTAGTGTTATCGCCGGCATTGGTCACGGTGACGGCCAGCGCATCGGCGTTGCCCGTAGCGGTAAAATCAACCACCAGATCCGTTGTCGTGCTCTGCGCAATGACCGGAATAGCCAGCGAGGCGGCGTTATTGCTGTTGTCGGGGTCGTTCTGGTCGGCACTCGCTGAAGCTTGCAGGGCAGCGGTGCCGGCGCTCAAGGCGGTAAAGTTGAGATCGAGCGTGCGGCTTTCTCCGGCGGCGAGGTTGCCGAGCTTGCAATCGAGCACCGCGCCATCCTGTGTGCAGTTGCTGCCGGTATAGTCGAGATGTTCGTTTACCGTCATCGACGCCGTGACACCGGTTGCGGTGGTGCCGGGGCTGTGATTGTCGACCGAAAGACTCACCGTCAGCGACTCACCGCTGGTCAGGCTGTCGGCATCGCTGTGCAGCGTCAGGCTCAGATCCGCTGTGTCGGCTGCAGCTTCGTCGTTAGCCAGTGTCAGCAGGCGCCATCGGCCGCGGGCGAAAGCCGTGCCGTCGCCCTCCGGGATCAGGCCGTTGGTGACCGCATTGGACTCTATGGCCAGGGTAGCGCCGGCGGGGATATACACATCCTTGAAAACGTGTTCCTGGTCGCCGTAGTCACTGTCGACGCGGCTGTTTTTCGCGCTCCCGATGAGTGTGTCGTTGACGAACAGGCGATACTGGCCTTCACCATCGATCTCGCCCAGCGCGGTGAGGGTCACGTCATATAAGCCTTCGTCGCCGCTGAAACTGGTTTCGGCGCGCGCGAAGCGGTCCCGGTAGTCGGTGATGGCGGCGTTGATGGCCAGCCAGTCACGCTTGCCGCCGGCGGTGTCGCGGTAATAAGGGATTTCACCGGCGTCGATCACCGGAAAGTCGGAGGCCGCGCCGAACTGGTAGGTCTCGGCGGCGGCCGGCAGTGCCCAGAACGCCGCGAGGGCTGTGGCCAGCAGGGTTTTTTTCATGGTCGATCTCGTGCGCAAAAAACAGTTGATGTTGTTATAGCGGGCTGCTGCACCGCGGTCTTGAGGGGAAGGCTGTGATAGTGTGCCTAAGCATCATGATTTCCACGCCGCCGGCAGTATAAACGGGCGGGCAGCCACGTCATTCGCTCGCAGGAAGGAATCCAGCAACGGGCTGACCGGTGGAGGCGCTGGATCCCCGACAAAAGCGCTCGGGGATGACATTTCCACGACCGGGGTACTTGTGGGATGGTTGCCCATGAAACAGTCGGGCAACCACGTCATTCCCTCGCAGGAGGGAATCCAGCAACGGGCTGTAAATTCCTAGAAAGGCAGATCAAACTGCCGTATCTGCATCACACTAACGGTTTTTCTGTACAATCAATCTATTCGACTTCTGCCACTTCGGGATAAACACGTGCCGGTCAATCTCCGCGGACATCACTTGTTGTGCATGCTCACTTACCAGTCACGAGGTTATACGCCGGCGTTTGTCGAGAATTACGACAAGGTTGTTAAACGTCTGAATGCAGGCGAGACGATAAAAATTGTTGCCGGGCCGGATGAGATTTGCGAGCCGATGGTCGACTCGAAGTCACATCATTGCCACAAGCCGCGGATTGTTGAGCGGGATCGTTTGGCCTTGCAGGAGATCGGTGGCGTGCTGGGGCGTGAGTTGCATGTAGGCGATGACCTTATGCCGGGTCCTGGTATGATCGGGCGTTTGCGCAAGGCTTTTGCGAAGGGGGAGATTCGTTCAGCCTGTGATTCCTGCGAATGGGCAGATTTCTGTACGCGAATCGCTGTAAAAAACTTCCGTGGCGTCGTATTGGGTATGGCGGATCGGGATTTGCCATGACGGGACAGCGCAATGCCAGGCAGACGCCAATTATTGTAAGCTTGCTGCGGCTTGCCGCGGACAGGCCATCGGCGACAGTTTTTATTCACGGAGAACAAGCTTACTCGGCTGCATATACTGCAAGCCAGGTTGTTTCGGTTGCAAATGATTTAAAGAAAAAAAGCTTCCCCACCAATACGCTGGCCTTGTCGCTGGCAAACTCCCCTGAGTTTGTTTTTGCCTTTTTGGCCGGGAATTTATGCGGTTTGAATGTACAGGTATTAAACGCCGGCTGGCCGGTTTCGCTTTTACAAAAAACGATTACAGCGTTGCGGCCGGACTGGCTTTTACATGATGGCGCGGTTCCCCTCCCGCAACCAGCCTTGCCTTATACGGATATTCCACAGGAGGGGTTTTCTTCCGCCGAATTCTTGCGGCTTGCCGAACAGTGTGCCGATACACGCGATCTCAGCCGGGCTTTTTATACAGGCTTTACCTCCGGTTCCGGTGGCGTGCCGAAAGGTTTTGTGCGCAGCGAAGCTTCCTGGTTGCAGAGTTTTGCGCTGGATAAAAAGGAATTTTCCCTCGACAGCGACGATGTCATCGTATGTCCCGGCAGTTTCGCGCATTCGCTTTTTTTGTACGCCTTGCTGCGCGGGATTGATCTTGCTGTGCCGGTGTTGACGTTCAGCCGTTTTCATCCGGCTAAAATCATTAATAAAATACAAGACTGCAAGGCGTCTATTATCTATGTGGTGCCGACACAGCTTCAGGCTTTGCATGAGGCGGCGCGAAACAGAAAAGTGCGGCTGGATTCGGTACGGCTGGTCTTGTCATCCGGTGAAAAACTGCCGCTGACGCTCCGGCAGTCGCTGATTGATACCATGCCTGAAGCAGAAATTTGCGAGTTTTACGGCAGTTCGGAGCTTAGTTATATCAGCGTTTGCAAGCCGGCTGATTGTCCGCCGGCCGGATCGGTGGGGCGTGTTTTAGACGGTGTTGAAGTCGATATTCGCGACGAGTCGGGACGATCCCTCAGCGCCAATGAAAGCGGGCGGATTTTTGTCAAAAGCCCTTTGCGTTTTATCGGTTATGCGGAGCAGGGCGGTAAAACAAATCTGCGATCCATGCCGTTCAGTGGCGGGTTTCTGGGCAGTGGCGACACCGGCTATCTGGACGACAACGGTTTTTTGTTTATCACCGGCCGCAGTGACCGGATGATTACCACGTCCGGGCATACCATCAATCCGGAGGAAATCGAAGCCGTGTTGCTGCGGGTCGATGGTGTCAGGCACGCGGCAGTTATACCGATCGACGATTCACGCAGAGGACAGAGACTGCTTGCGATTCTTGCTCCGCAGCCGGGAACGGCGTTGCGCTCAGCGCAGTTGACTGAATTTTGCGCCAGGTATCTGCCTGATTACATGGTGCCAAGAATGTATTATACATTGAACGAGTGGCCATTGACCGTGTCGCACAAGACCGATTATCCGTGCTTGCAAAAACTGCTTGCGGACGGTCGTCTTTTTCGACTGGAGACGCGATGAGAGAAGTTTTTATCGTTGCCGCCAAAAGAACCGCGGTTGCACCACGCCGAGGTGCTTTGGCAAAACTGCAGGCCCATGAACTGGCCGCGCCGCTGATCCGGGATTTGCTTGTCTCAAGCGGTATCGACGAGGCGGATGTGGGCTCGGTCGTGATGGGTAATGCGCTGTACGGCGGCGGTAATCCGGCGAGACTGGCGGCCCTGCTGGCCGGCTTGCCCGAGACTGTGCCGGCTCTGACGATTGATACCCAGTGCTGCTCAGGGCTGGATGCGATTGGGCTTGGTGTGCAACGTATTCGCAGCGGAACCGATCGGGCCGTTATTGCCGGTGGGCTGGAATCCTGGAGCCGTTCGCCGCGTCGCTTTGTGCGAGAGCCGGATGAGCGCGGCCAGACACGGGAGTATCAGCGACCGCCGTTTTCACCCTGGCCGGAGCGTGATCCGGATCTGCTGGAATCGGCTGCCGGACTGGCGCGCAGTTTCGCCGTTGAGCGGCAAAGCCAGGAACGTTTTGCTATTGAAAGCCACCATAAGGCTTTGCAGGCACGGCAGCAGCTAACGGACGAGATAGTTGCCATTGACGGTGTCGGCGTGGACCAATTCAGTCGCGAGCTATCACCGGCCTTATGCAGACGCCTGCCGCTTATTGCCGGTGATACGGAACATGGTCTGACCACGGCGACGGTGGCTGTCGAGGCCGATGCCGCGGCCGCGGTGTTATTGGTCGGCGCTGAGGTTTTACAAGCCTTGACCCTGACCCGGCGACCGCTTCGCGTGATCGGTGTAATCGCCGAAGGGGGTGATCCCGGCATGCCGATGCTGGCGCCGGTCAGGGCTTGTAAAAAACTGCTGACCAGTGCCGGTCTGTCCGTGTCAGATATAGCGCTGGCTGAAGTCATGGAGGCGTTCGCCGTGCAGGCGATGCTGACTATAGAGAGGATCGGGCTCGACCCTGCCAAAACCAATATCGGCGGTGGCGGGCTGGCGCGTGGCCATCCGGTCGGCGCATCGGGGGCGATCAATGTGGTCCGCCTGTGGCACGGTATGCAATCGCTTAAGGCCGGCAAGACCGGTCTGGCGACGATTGCCGCCGCCGGCGGGCTGGGCACCGGCTTACTGGGAGAAATCGTGTGATTCGTGTTGCAAAGGCCCGTGAGCTGTCGGCTTATATCGACGTCGAGACGGTTTGCCCGGAAACGGTCAGCATCGACGTTGATCGCCTGCAGGCCTTTCTGGCGGTTTCCGGTGATCGGCAGGCGATCCATCTGCCGGTTGCCGATCGGGCGGCTGTTATTCCGGCAAATTTGTTGCTTGCGGTAAGTCCGGCGGCCTTGCAGTCCGGCCTGCAGGTGTCAGCCTTCAAGGCCTGTTTTACCGCCGGATACCGCAAGATACGGTTTCTGGAGACGGTAACCGTGGGGCAGGCGATGGAACTGTATTACACGATCAGTTCGGTCCGTCACCTCAGGCGGAAAACCTATGTCGTGTTGCGGCTCGAACTGCGGGACAAATCAAGCGCGCAAAAGCTGGCGGAATTTTGGCAGACTGACGTGTATATTGACGCCGACGGCTAATTGATCTCGGTCAGACACATGGGCGACCAGGTGCCGTAAACTTGAATAAAAGCGGGCGGATTACGATGAACAAACAAGTGTTAATGGTATTTTCTCTTTTGCTTGGTACGGCTGGGGCGTCCCTCTTTGCCGCCTATCCGGATGCGCAGCGTGGCCAGCTGCTTTACGAAAACCATTGCAACAGCTGCCACGAAGATCATGTCCATATGCGCCAGGGCAGCAGCACGCTGACCTCCGAACAAGTCGCTGCGGAAGTCGCGCGCTGGGCCGAAACGCTCAAGCTCCGCTGGGAAAAGCAGGATATCGCCGATGTCCACGACTATCTGCTGGGTGCGTATTATCAGAAGCAGGATTAACAACAAGCCAGGCCTGTATTGACCGGCTTTTACTGTACTTTTTCCAAAACCGGCATGGATTGTTGCCTGCCGGTGCTTGTCTGATCAGTCTTCGCGACTTCCCCGTCGCCTGAAATCATCCGCGCTTAGCCGCGCAAAAAATCCGCTTTTGTGGCTTGTCTCTGCTTTATTCTGCCAAAACCGTTATTTTTTGGTCGTGATATTGCGTATCAACTCCTGTGTTTGATTGTTAAAGCTGTAGCTTCCGCCGGTAAATCAACCGGCCCGGTAGCTGCCGCTGCGGGAGTTTTCAATGAAAAAAGCAATGGTCTTGAGCGGACTTCTTTTGCCGGTACTGTTCGGTTCCGTTTCGGTAGCACAAACGGCGGCGGCATCCGGCGACAGCGAAACACTGAAACTCGCGGCCCTGACCGAGCCGGTCAAAAAATACTCGGTCCATAAAATCCCCAAGAACATGACGGTGGCGGAGAAAAAAGAACGCTTCAAGCAACTGCTGCTGCCGCCGGTGCGCAAGGTCTACCGGGAGCTGAACGGCCTGTATTCGCTGGTCAAATCCAATATCGAAACCGGCAACCGGAAAGGCGTCGATGAGCTGAAAGCGGTTTACGAGGTTGAAACCGACCAGGAACTGCTGATGGCGCTCAAGCCGCATCCGATCAGTATCGTGCTGGCACAGGCGGCGATGGAAAGCTCCTGGGCGACGTCACGTTTTATCCGCGAGGGTAACAACGCGTTTGGTGTCTGGTCTTATGATCCGTCCGAACCGAGAATGGCGGCGGGTGAGACCCGCGGTAAAAAAACCGTCTGGGTGAAAAAATACAAGTCCCTGGAAGACTCCGTCCGCGATAACTACATGCTGCTCGCAAAAAGCAAGGCCTATCGTGAATTTCGCCAGCTACGCATGCAAACCAGCGACCCGCACGCTCTGGTGAAAAAACTCCACCGCTATTCGGAGATCGGCGCAAAATACGGTAGCGAGCTGTCGTCGATAATCCGCTATAACGCGTTTGATCAACATGATCTTGGCTAGGTAAGGTTGTCTGCCAGGCGGGCATTCCCGGTAATTTTCCGGGGCATCCGTTTGAATGCTTTATTGGATCAGCTCAGCGAGTGTCCCTGTCGCATCTGCCTTAAGCTCTCAAACCTGCATAGAGGCAAACAGGTGTTAATACATTTATTTGCCTCTATGGCGGGTGAGCTTACTGTTTGATAAGCACCCCTGTGAGAGAGACATTTGGGTCCGGCGGAAAATAGTTTTCATGGTCGCCGAAATTAGGC
>JAGRHW010000130.1 GCA_020444765.1 Gammaproteobacteria bacterium
GCTTGCTATACGGCTTCCAGGTCGCTCCCTTGAAATCCCTGCGGTCACTTACCCGGTAATGGCTTGGGTCACCGGATATTTCCGAGTCGATAGTGTAGTTACCCGAATTACCGCTGACCTGTAGGTGCCCGATAGTCAAAGAGCGTCTGTCGTTCTCCTCCAGTACCATGCCTGTATCACTGCAGGTAGGACCTTCACCGTCCAGCAACAAGGTCACTTGCTTGATCAGATTCCAGTTCCGTACCGGCTCGAAAAACTGTACCCCTTGATAGGATTGTTTGGATACAGTCACGCTGAGAGGAACTTGCGGCAGATCCTCGATCATGATGTCGCCATCGACGGAAGTGACATAACGGCCGAACTGATCCACCTTGCCCTCGGTTCCGACACACACCGCTGCACCACTCAAGGGTTTACCGAACTCGTCCACTACCCGCACGCCAAAACCGGCGGCCTCAGCCTGCGACGCCATCACAAGCCCTGCAAGCAGCGTCAGGTAAGCTGCGGTAGTCAGACCCATTCGCCACGTTCTCACGGTGGACTCCCGGTTGATAATTTTTGTCATCTTCATAATCGTACCCCTTTGCCGACCACATGCTTTCGATCTGTCTGGCGCCGGTTTAATGACTCATTATTGGGCGGTGCCAGAAAAACCTTCTGATTGGCAGCTATTTGACTGGATTGAAGGGTAAAAAAACGCGAGTCGGATCACGTTTGATAAGGGTCGTTACTGAAAATAACTCAATTTCGTCGGAAGGTTGGCAATTGTAGAAACAGTAAGCGCAGCTTGTTGATTTTACAGGCAGGCAAGGGATAGCAACTGTTCCCGGAATACAAGCGTAGCTCCGCCGTGCTGACTGGCGCTAATTGCGTGATCGACGTCGGCGCGACCAACGCAACACAGGTAGCTCGATCGTATACGTCAGCAGCGTTGCGACTGCGATCGCAATCAGCATACTGAGTAAAACCGCGAGCGATGAGGTAAAACCAAGATCAAGCAGATTGTTGATCAGGATATAACCCATCTCCTGATGAATCAGATAAAGCGAGTAGGAAATCGCACCGAAAAACAATAACAGGCGTGACTCAAGAATGCGCATTCCTCCATGCACCGACAGCAGGATGAGGACTATCGCCACGACGGTGACATTAAAGGCTATCAGGCCATGCGTTTGCCAGTGGACCAGGCTGAAAAACAACAGCATCATCAGTCGGCCGCTATTGATCCCATCCCGGTAAATCTTAAAAAGTACAATTCCGGCCGCAAAAAGCTGGCTGTAGTCTACTAGAAACAGTTTTTCCAGTACCCCCGGTATCTCGCGCCCTTCCAGATTGAACAGAGCCGCGCCCACAACCCCGCAGGATACCCACAAGACGAGAATCAGCTCGGTATAACGGTGATCGGTATGGAAATACAGCACCAGTGCCCAGCAGTAAAACGCCAGTTCCAAGGCCAGAGTCCAGTAAACCCCGTCAATGTTAGGAATATAGAAATACTGGTGAAACATCGCAAAATTGGCCAGTAATTCAAACGTACCTATACCGTCAGTCATACCCGGCAAACCGACATTACTGGTCAAAAGCCAGGTCAGCAGAACCGCGGCCCAGTAAACCGGAAACAGCCGCCAGAACCTTGACGAAACAAAACGCCACTTGTTACGTGCATTATCCAGCGAGAGAAAGATGACGAATCCACTGATGATGAAAAAGAAATCGACGCCGTACTGGCCCTGGGGAAACTGCCAACCCGGGTGATTTTGATCGCCGTAGAGCTGGACATAACGAGTCGTATAGTGAAACACGACGACCATGATCGCAGCGATACCGCGCATGGCGTCCAATTGCTTCAATCGAAGCTGTGGCCGCAATACATCCTGTCGGACTGACGGGTACATCACAGCCGGGGAAACATTCATCCAGTGGATCTCGGGGAATTCTGAAACATCAGACTATATAGCACAAACCGGATTGATTATGAGTCAGGGTAATGAGAGCCCGTTTAGATCGGTCTGACTGTACCAAACCGGAAAAGATCCGGGGGATTTTCAATATAGAAACCCGCACTGCATCGCAGTCCGGCTTGCGTTTCCGACGCCAGCGTCCAGCGCTAGCGCTCCAACAAACTCATTATCCAGCTTGCCGGAGCGCTAGCCCCTTAGCCCAGATGCCGGCGTGGATTGTAGTCGAACCTTTCTTTCATCTCGGCGTAAAACTGACGATCCTCTTCAGTCTGCGCTTTCGGCAATGTCAGCTTGATGACCACATAAAAATCGCCCGCCTGCTTGCCGGGCAGTCCACGGCCCTTGAAACGCAGCTTTTTACCCTGTTCGGAGCCGGCCGGGATTTTCACGCCGACACGTCCGGTCGGCGTGGGCACATCAACCGTGGCACCGAGAGCAGCCTCCCAGGGCGTCACCGGCAGATCCAGAAATACATCAGCGCCTTCCACCCGGTAAAACGGATGCGGCCGGAAGCTGACTTCCAGCTGCAAGTCACCCGCCGGGCCGCCACCAATACCAGGCGCGCCCTGACCGGTCAAACGGATTTTCTGGCCGGCCCTGATTCCTTTGGGAATCTTGACCTTCAGTTTATGCTGACCGACCGCGCCACGCTGGCCCGGCTCGGATAAGGTCAGCATCCTGACCGCCCCGTTAAAGCTGTCCTCGATATCGATCTGGATCGCGGCCTGCTGATCCTCGCCGCGTGACTGACGAAATCCGTAGGCACCCGATTGCTGTCCACGGCGTTGCCCCTGGCCGAACAGACTCTCGAAAAAATCACTGAACGAAGCGCCTCCACCGGAGGAAAAGCCGCCGCCGAAATCAAAGCTGCTCTCCCAGCCCGGCGGTGGCGAAAAGTTCTCGCCCTGTTTCCAGTTCGGACCGAGCTGATCATAGGCGGCGCGTTTTTCCTGGTCGCGCAGGACCTCGTACGCTTCGCCAAGCTCTTTGAATCGTTCTTCGGCATTGTGCTCCTTGCTGACATCAGGATGATATTTGCGCGCAAGTTTGCGGTAGGCTTTTTTGATTTCATCCTGCCCCGCATCGCGCTCAACACCGAGAATTTTGTAATAGTCTTTGTACTGCATCGTATTCCGGATCAGAAGGTTATATGCGCAAATTGGGGACTCAGGCGTCTGCTTTCAATGGTTTCGAGGAACGATCTTTTTCCGTTTTGACCAGCGCGATTATGGTTGCGCCCGGCTTTGTTTGCGGTTTTTCATCGGCGGTAAAAAACACCAGTTTTTTCTTGCCGGTCAGCATAAACAGCGGGATCGCATCTTTTCCATATTCCTGCAGATAATCATCGTAAGAGAACGTATCGCTCAATGTCGTGGATTTGATCGTCGCGCCACCGGCCAGCAGGCTGGACAGTTTTTGCTGGGTAATCGCCTCGCCAAACAGGATCTTGCCGCGGAACTCGTCAGCCGCGGTCAGCTTTTCCGACTGCTTGGCATCCTGTGCCGACAAGACGGTAAAGATATTGTTCTTGCCAAATTCCCCGCGGTATTTGATCGCCGCCATCGCGTTGATTTCGGGCCGCCTCGACACGCCCAGCATTTTTCCCAGACCAACCAGGTTGAGAAAGCGATCGGCATGCGCCGAAACCGCATTCCCATAATACACCGACAGTCCCTCCATCCTTGCATTACGGATATGCTCCCAGTTGGTATCGGTCAGCACCGAGCGAAAGCCCTGCTCCCGCAGCGCCTTGGCCAGCGTGATGGCCAGGGGATTGGCGCCGATGATAAGAAAACCCTGGGAGTCCGGTTCGGCGACACCGAGCTTACGCGCCAGCCAGCCGGCCGTGGCACTCTGCAGGACCACCGTACCGATGATGACGATAAACGCCATCGGCACCAGCAACTCGGCCCCGGCAACACCCTGGTCCTGCAGGCGGATTGCAAACACTGCGGTTACCGCGGCGGCGATAATACCGCGCGGCGCAATCCAGGCCAGCAGCACTTTTTCGTTGAACATCAACTTTGACCCCAGCGTCGCAACCGTGACCTTGGCCGGCCTGGCAATAAACTGGATCACCAGAAAAACCGCCACGGCCGACCAGCCAAGCTGCTGTAACTGTTCGAACTCGACACGCGCGGCAAGGATGATAAACAGACCCGAGATCAGGAACACACTGAGGCTTTCCTTGAAGTTGAGGATATCGTTGACGTCCACCCCCTTCATGTTCGCCAGCCAGACCCCCATTACCGTAACCGCCAGTAAGCCGGATTCCTCGGCAAAACCGTTGGCCAGAGTGAACACCGCAAAAACCAGCGTCAAGGCAGCTACACTTTGCAGGTATTCCGGCAGCAGGTGATGCCGTAAAACCAGGCCGAACAAATAACCGAACAACCCACCGGCCAGGCTCCCGGCTACAACCACCTTACCGAACAGCATAAACGTGTGACTCAGAGCCGCCGAGTCGGTGCCGGAGAGAATGAATTCGAAGACCAGTACCGCCAGCAAGGCGCCAATCGGGTCGATCAGAATGCCTTCCCAGCGCAGGATATTCGCCAGCCCGGCATTCGGTCTGACAGTCCGCAATAAGGGTACGATGACCGTCGGTCCCGTCACCACCATCACGGCCCCGAACAAAAACGACAGCGGCCAGCTGAAATCGACAAAATAATGCACGGCGACCGTGATAATCAGCCAGGTCACCAACAGGCCGACGGACACCATATTACGCACCACATTCTCGATGCCACGGAGTTGCTCAAAGCGTAGAGTCAAGGCGCCCTCGAACAGAATCACGCCGACCGACAAGGAAATAAACGGGAATAACAGTGAGCCGAAAAGCTCATCCGGGTCGAGCCAGCCGGCCACCGGCCCGGCCAGCAGTCCAAACAGCAACAGGAACAGGATGGCCGGCAACTTCACCCACCAGGCGAACCACTGCGCAGTGATGGCAAGCACTCCTATCGTGGCGAGCTGGAT
This sequence comes from Gammaproteobacteria bacterium, assembly GCA_020444765.1. The sequence continues at coordinate 4,941 of JAGRHW010000130.1, forward strand.
CATTGCGTATTCATTCATGCCGTTCTCTCCCTGCTCTTCCACATCGGAAACCGCATACCCATGCGCATCCAGGCCTATGGAAAATTAATTTACCTTTAGTAGAATTACGTTTAAATTTAATGAAGTGTTTTTTGGTTCAAAATTAACTTAGCAGGTTGAAGAAAGACTTAATGCAAAAAACAAGCATTACGCTGGCGGCCTTGTTTATATTCCTGGCTTCCTGTTCGTCTTCCAATGTCGATTCCGTCGTTACCGAAAAATGGTCAAACACCTCACCACCGATCAATCTCGAACATATTTTTTCCGGTGAAATCAACAAACACGGCAAACCGACCGGGTTTCATGCCAGGCCCGATGGCAAGGACCCGTCTTCGGCACGGATCAAGCGTATCATGTCCAAACCGAACAAGGCCGGGGTCTATACGGCCCGCGTTGAAGTGTACGATAAATCCACCGATCAATGGCGTGAAAAGTTCTCTACAATGTTTCCCGATAAACTCAAGCGTGACGAGGTCGTCCAGGCTATTGCCAATGCTTATGCGGAACGCAACCCATCAGAAAAACAACCCTGGAGCGGACCCTCCGGATTCGGCTTTCCGATTCAGGGTTATGTGCTGAACAACGGCAATATCAACACAGCATTTCCAGTTTTTATTAAGGACTAGACGATGCCCAAAAAGCTTAGTTTCTTTCGTGACAATAACGACATTCCGCACGCGCGCGGGCCGTTGGGGGAGAAGGTCTTAACCGTTTTTCTGGAAACCGATATCCAGGAAGATGCAATCATTCTGCAGGCCCTGCTCGACGATCTCTGGGCAGTACAAAACGGCCACACGGATTCCCGCGAGTTTTACGGTAATGCGCATACCGTCGTCATGACACCGGAAACCGTGACCATCCAAAGCGAAGCGGATGAAACATCTAAACCCTACACCACCAAGCTCAAACATTTTCATGAAGTGTTACTGGATTGGGAGGCATTTATCTGAAGGCTGGTCGGTAATCTCACCGGATGCTCATCCGGTGAGCTGGATTAAGGCAAAGCCTTTGCTAGGCTTAATGGATAATTTCTGCCGGCAGCGGCCGGCAACTTATCCGGGACAGTCCATTGACAGCACGTAATCCGCAGTTTGTTTCACGCACTTTCCAACAGGCAATCTTGCTGCCTGCGTTACTGTTTTTCGCCCTCTCGAGTCAGGCCACCACGGTGCTCGCCGAGCAATACAAACCCTGGATACTGGTCGACACCCAATTGAACAAAGTGGCTGTTATGCAAGGCCTGAAAGCCGTTAAAACCTTCAGCGGCATCGCTATAGGCCGTGGTGGGGCCAGCCGTGACCGTCGCAACGGTGACCAGACAACGCCCATCGGCGAGTTTTCGATTGCCTGGATCAGCGACAGCGAGAAATACCATAAATTTCTCGGAATCTCCTATCCCGGCCTCGAACAGGCACGACGAGCGCTTGACGAAAACAGAATTTCTACTAAGAATTTCAATAGAATTAAAAAGGCGCTGGATGAAGGTAAATTACCTCCGCAGGATACAGAGTTGGGCGGCAATCTCGGTATTCACGGCTTGGGTAACAGCGACCGGGCAATTCACGATTCGTTTAACTGGACCAACGGCTGTATCGCTCTGACGGACGAACAACTCGACGAATTGAGTCAATCCGTTCAGCTCGGCACAACCGTAATTATTCGTTAATTTTGACTTTGAGGTATTAAAAACAATGAAACGCACTTTAACAGCTACTGTACTCCCAATCGTTCTAGCGTCAGCCGCCCTCGCCGGTTGCGCAAGCAAAGGCGATATGATGCCTGACGAAATGGCTGACCTGAAAAGTCAGATTAGCTCGCTGAAAGAAGGCAATGCCAGCTCCATGAGCAAGGCTGAAGAAGCACTGGCAGCAGCCAATGCGGCAAAATCTGATGCTGCAAACGCTCTGTCGGTTGCCAACGAAGCCAAGAGCATGTCTGAAGCGACAGACGCTAAAATCGATCAAATGTTTAAAAAGGCAATGTACAAGTAAGCCTCCTGCTCTTGTAAAAAAGGCCGCGATTGAATCGCGGCCTTTTTTTGTACCTGCCTGTCGGAGCCGGACCGCTAAAATACGATGCAGCCCACTTTCTCGCCTTACTGCCTGGTCAGACTCAGGGCCTGAACGCTTTCATCCCTGGAAATGATTTGCGGTATACCGCTTTTTTCCGCAACGGCCTGACGTAACAGACTCCAGCGCACCGCGATTTGCGGGTTCTCGCCGACTTTGGCTCTGACCAGTGTCAAGGCTTGTTCGAGCAATTGCTCGTCGCTCACCTTGTCCTCATCCATCGGCGGATGTATTTCGATGTACAACTGACCGCCGTACCAACCCACTTTGATTGGCTGATTGACCAGCGTTACTTCGGTATTGACCGGCACCTGATCAAAAAACACTTCCATATCTTCCGGATACATACGCACGCAACCGTGAGTCACCCGCATACCCACGCCATAGGGCTTGTTGGTGCTGTGGATCAGATAGCCGGGTATACCCAGCCGCATCGCGTACTGGCCAAGCGGATTATCCGGACCGGCCGGCACCACCTCCGGCAGGGGGTCGCCGGCTTCTTCGTGCTCTCGACGTATCGACTCCGGCGGTGTCCAGGTCGGGTCTTTCTTTTTGGCCACGACCTTGGTCGTACCAAGCGGCGTATTCCAGTCCATGCGCCCGACACTGACCGGATGCGTGATCAAACGCAGCACCCCAGGCTCATCCTTGGATTCACCGGTGTAGTAATAAATGCGCATTTCCGGCAGGTTCAGCACCAGCCCCGAACGCGGCGCATCCGGCAGGATATAGCGCGAGGGCAATACAACCTGACTGCCAACGCTCGGCAACCAGCGGTCGACCTGCGGATTGGCAAGCACGATTTCATCCTGCCCGATGCCGTGATCGCGGGCTATATGGAGCAGGGACTCGCCCTCTTTCGAGAAAATCGTGCGGAGATCGCCGACCAGATCCACATCACCGGGCGGCAGAACCAGATTCCGGGCCTCAGCGGACACGGCAAACAGCATGCAAAGTATGAGCAAGAATTTATTCATGATTAACAGAACTTAGCAGTAAAACGCCCGGTTTCCAGCAAACCCGGCGGCCGTTCCGGAAAAACCCCGGCACAAGACATAGAAACGGCAGCGCTGCGCAATCCCGTACCGCTTTTTCGACATTGTATGCTAAAGTCGGTTCCGTTATTAATCGCCCGGACCTCGTGTATCGGCTGTCCGCACCGGGCCTTCTCAATGAATTGTGAGGGAATAGCTATGAATCTTATTGACTTGCTAATGGGTGAGCAAAACAAGGATACCATCTCCCAGATAGCCCGCCAGTTCGACCTCAGCGAGGAACAGACACGCGGGGCGATCGGGCAATTGCTGCCGTCGCTGCAACGGGGCGTACAACACAACACCTCGGACGAAAAAGGCCTGGATGAATTACTCGCCGCGATCGAAAAAGGCAACCACGGACGATACCTGGACGAACCTTCCATTCTCGGCCAGCAGCAAACCACCGATGACGGCAACTCCATACTCGGCCATATCTTCGGCAGCAAGGACGTCAGCCGCCGGGTTGCCAGCAATGCCGCCGAACAAACCGGCCTGAGCAGCGGGCTGATGAAAAAACTGCTGCCGATTGTTGCCTCGATCGCCATGGGCGCCATGAGCAAACAGATCTTCGGCGGCGGCAACAGCAGCGCGACTCGCCGCGCAGCGCCCACTCAGTCGCGTGGTATCGTCGCCTCGATGCTGGACTCGGACAACGACGGTTCGGTGATCGACGACATACTCGGCATGGCCTTCAAGGCGATGCGCTAGGGTTTCACAGTCGGTGCGGACTTTCAGGTCCGCGCCGACTCCGGATTTTTACAACCAACACAGCTCCGTACAAAGATGATTTTTCCGTTTACTCCAGCCAGGCAGGTAACCCTGCCGGTTTACGGCTCTTCCGAACTCCGGTTTCCCGTCAACAATATCTATTGCGTGGCACGTAATTACGGCGACCATGCCCGGGAAATGGGCCATGATCCGGACCGCGAGCAGCCGTTTTTCTTTATGAAACCGGCTAATGCGCTGGTTAGCGACAACGATGTTTTCAGCCTGCCGGACAACAGTCAGGATGTTCACCACGAAGTGGAGATGGTTATTGCGCTGTCACAAGGCGGCCGACACATCGACACCGACCAGGCGCTGGCGCATATCTACGGTTATGGCGTGGGTTTGGACATGACCTGCCGCGACCTCCAGAGCATCGCCAAAAAGGCCGGGCG
>JAGRHW010000131.1 GCA_020444765.1 Gammaproteobacteria bacterium
CCTGCCGAGGACCAGCGTTTCAGCGTTGTCTTATTGGCAACTTCAAATGCAGAGAGCCGGGAAATAACGCGCAAGTGCTGAAGACTTTCGTCGGACCATTTACCAAACAGTTCGAGACCGGCGCTACCCGATACCGAGATCGGCGCAAGCGAAGGCAACAAGCCGGACAGGGCTTGCAGATCAGCGCCACTGAGCGCGGCTGTGAAACTGCCGTTCGAGTCGAGCAGCTGCTGGCGGTCGCCGCTGAAATCCATCGCTACGTTTAATACATCGGGGCTTAACGCCGGGATCGCTGCATCAATGCGAATCCTGTGCAGCCCCGAATTGTTTTGCGCACGGATATTCAGCTCACGCGCTTCCAGATCGATGGATTTTTGCCGGTATATAAAACGCACCCGGGATTCGAGCAGCGCCACCATATCGGCCTGCATAAGCCAACCCAGCACATCGAGATTGGTCGCCTCGTTACTGCTGGCGCCGTCGATTTGCCGACCGTAAACGCGATATTTGTTATTGCCGAGATACTCCACGGAAAGATTCGCGCCGACGATCGACATTTCGTTGATCTGCCAGCTGTCCTGCATCCAGGAACTCAGCAGATTAACGTCGAGCAGAATCTTATGCAGGTGCACGTCCTGCGCTTGCTCGGCGCCGGACACCAGAATCACATCCTCGAGCACCAGCCGCGGCCCAAACCCGCGCCAGCTCAATTCCAGCGAACCGATTTCCACCGGGTTACCGAGGTACTGACTGAGATAGTCCTGGATGTCCGCCCGATAGGCGCCGACGAACGGCAGACTGATACGCGCCGCGCCGGTGACAATGGCAATGACCACCAGCGTCAGGAAAACCAGGCTCAAGGTCCAGCGCGCGGTATGATGCGCGACCCGTTTCATCCGCGCGCTACCGGCTAGACGAGCACGACATCATACTGCTCGCGGGTGTACATACCTTCGCCCTGCAGGCGGATCGGCACACCGGTAAATTCTTCGAGTTCGGCCAGATCCCCCGACTGCTCATCGAGCAGCAGATCGGTCACCTCCGTGGAAGCGACGACGGTCAGCGAGCTGACATCGAACTGGCGGACCTGGCGGATGATCTCGCGGGTGATCTCATAACAGACCGTTTCCGCTGTTTTCATGGTGCCGCGTCCGCCGCAGGCCGGACATTCGGAGGTCAGCACGCGCTCGAGGCTTTCACGGGTGCGTTTGCGCGTCATTTCAACCAGGCCGAGCGCGGACACATCGCAGACCTGCGTGCGAACGTGGTCGCGTTGCAGGCATTTGTCGAAGGCTTTCATAACTTGGTCCTTATGATCTTCTTCGGTCATATCAATAAAATCTATGATGATAATCCCTCCAAGATTACGCAGACGTAACTGCCTGGCGATGGCTTGCGCCGCTTCCAGATTGGTTTTGAAAATGGTTTCTTCGAGATTCCGGTGACCGACAAAACCACCGGTATTAACGTCGATCGTGGTCATGGCTTCGGTCTGGTCTATGACCAGATAACCGCCGGATTTGAGCTGCACTTTTTTATCCAGCGCCTTCTGGATTTCATCCTCGACACCATAGATATCGAAGATCGGCCGTTCGCCCGGATAATGCTCGATTCTCTCGGTCAGCTCCGGGATGTACTCCTTGCAAAAATCCAGCGCCAGCTGGTAAGTCTCGCGCGAGTCGATCCGCACCCGCTCGATACTGTGGCCCTTGATATCCCGCAGGGTGCGCAAAACCAGCGGCAAATCCCGGAAAATAACCTTGCCGGTCGTCTGATTAGTGAGCTTTTCACTGACCGTCGCCCAGACCTTGCGCAGGAACTGCATATCATTCCGGAGCGCCTCTTCGCTGGCCCCTTCGGCCATGGTACGCACGATAAAGCCACCGCCCTGCCCGTTGGCGACCGATTGCACGATGTTGCGCAGGCGCTCCCGCTCCTGTTCGTCCTCGATCTTTGTCGAGACGCCGATATTGTTCTCATTGGGCATTAACACCAGATAACGTGACGGAATGGTGAGATTGGTCGTCAGGCGCGCACCCTTGCTGCCCAGCGGGTCCTTGATGACCTGCACGATCACGAGCTGGCCCTCGACGAGCGCCTCATGGATCGATTTTGAACCAGGCCGTTCACCATTGATATCCGGCGTGCTGGTGCGCGCAATATCGCTGGCATGTAAAAAAGCCGCCCGCTCAAGGCCCACGTCGATAAAAGCCGCCTCCATTCCCGGCAGGACACGAACAACCTTGCCCATGTAAATATTACCAACCAGACCGCGTTTTTTGGCCCGTTCCACCAGCACTTCCGTCAACATGCCGTTTTCCACGCTGGCGACCCGGGTTTCCTGGGGTGTTACATTGATGAGTAGTTCTTCTGTCATGGGATTGCAGATGTCTTTCCGGCTGACTGTAAGATATCGCCGCCAGCGGCCTGATGTTTCTCCAAGCTGATTATGAACTGTCGGTCTGCCGCGCCGCCTCAAGCACATCGATTCCGGCCGGCGCCAGCAAGCGGGCAGTTTCGTAAAGCGGCAAGCCGACAACATTCGAGTAGCTGCCTTGGATACGCTGGACGAGTATCGCGCCCAGCCCCTGAATAGCATAGGCACCGGCCTTGCCGATAGGTTCACCGGTCGCGCAATAAGCGTCTATATCCGTATCGCTCAATGCGGCAAAGGTCACGCGCGTGGTGACGACGACAGACGAAGTTTTGCCCTTGTAGACTATAGCAGTCCCTGTCAATACCTTATGGGTTTTTCCGGACAATTTAGCCAGCATCCGCGCAGCATCCTGCGCGTCGTCAGGCTTGCCGAAAACGACGTCATCCAAAACTATCGCGGTATCTGCCGCCAGCACCGGCAAATCCGGCTGGCGCCCAAATACCGTTTGCGCCTTGTGTCTGGCAAGTCGCTCGACATACGAGGCCGCCGACTCGCCAGGCAGCAGCCGCTCGTCGATATCCGCCGCGACCACATCGACGCAGAGACCAATTTGTTCCAGCAGTTCCCTGCGCCGCGGCGACGCGCTGGCAAGCCGCAATACAGCGACAGCGCTTTTGATCATGCTACTGTGTCCGTAAGTTTTACAATCTCGGTTATACTAGAGCCAGTTAACCTTGCGTTTATTTTGGAAAAGCGATGAAAAAAATAACTGTCATCGGCACGGGTTTCGGTGCTTTAACCGCCGTTAAAACACTCCGCAAAGCCGATAAAACAGCCGCTATAACCGTGATCGGCAAAACGCCGGAATTCCTCTATTACCCAAGCCTGATCTGGGTTCCGTCCGGCTTGAGGAAGCGTGAGGCCATCACCGCCAATTTACAGGCGTTCTTCAAGCGCAACAATATTCATTTTCACCCACACCCGGCGACCGGCCTGGCTGACGGCGGGCGCAGCGTCATCACCGAAAACGGCACGGTGGAAAACGATGCGCTGATCATCGCCTCCGGCGGGCGTTATCTGCAGAAGCTGCCCGGTATCGAGCATGCCATGATTCCCTGCCGCAGCTACGAGGACGCGGATAAAATCCGTGAGCGTCTCGACGGCCTTAAGGAAGGCACACTGGCATTCGGCTTCAGCGGCAATCCGAACGAGGGCTCGGCGATGCGCGGCGGCCCTATTTTCGAGTTTTTGTTCGGCACTGAGTCATGGCTCAGGCAACAGGGCCGCCGCGATAAATTCCGGCTGGTTTTTTTCTGTCCCTCGCCCCGTCCCGGCCAGCGCATGGGCGACAAGGCCGTCGACCGCCTGCTCAATCGCATGAAGGCCAATCGTATCGATCTGCATCTTGGTCACAAGATCAAAGGGTTTACCGACAGTCAGGTGATGACCGAAGGCGGCGACTTCCATGCCGATATGATCGTCTTTATTCCCGGCATGACGGGCAGTGAATGGCTGCAGGACATCGACCTGCCGAAATCACCCGGCGGTCTGCTCAAAGCCGATGCTCACTGCCGGGTCGAAGGCCAGCAGTGTGTCTACGCCGTTGGCGATTGCGGCAGTTTTCCTGGACCGGACTGGAAGCCCAAGCAGGCGCATATGGCCGACTTGCAGGCGGTCTGCGCGGCGCGCAACGTACTCGCCGAACTCGACGGCAAACCCGCCACGCAGACATTCCGTACCGAACTGGCCTGCATCGTCGATACCACCGACAGCGGCATGTTTGTCGCGCGCACCGAAGGCTTCAACGTTATGCTGCCGTCTACCCGGCTGCTGCACTGGCTGAAGCGGTTTTTCGAGTGGTGGTATCTGCGTCAGTATCGATAGGGCCAATAGAGTCCGGGCGGTCTTGCCCGGAAGAGTGTCATTCCCGATCGGGGTCGGGAATGACGGAAAGCCTTAGAGCAACACCTGCTCCAGACCGCCCGAGCGAACTTCCGTGACAAAGTCGGCTGCCCAGTTTTCACCCAGTTCCGACTTCGCCAGTTCGACGACGATGTAATCCGTTTCCAGACCTGTTTCGTCCTCGTAACGGCTGAGGCCCTGGACACAGGCCGGACAGGAAGTCAGCAGCTTGACCTCGCCATGCTCGACCCGCTTTTTGCCCGTCCAGTACTCGACACCTTTTTGCAGTTCCTCGGATTTCCGGAATTTCACCTGGGTCGCTATATCCGGCCGCGACACCGCCCAGGTGCCCGCCTCTCCACAGCAGCGGTCGGACAAGATCACGTCGTCGTTCAACAAGGCCTTGCTGACGCGGAGCGCGTTGTAGGTTTTCATCGGCGTATGACAGGGCTCATGATACATATACTTGACGCCGTTGAGATTCCTGGCCGAAAACCCCTTTTCCATCAGATACTCGTGAATATCGAGTAAGCGGCAACCCTTGAATATCTGCTCAAACTCGTATTTCAGCAATTGGTCCATACAGGTTCCACAGGACACGATGACCGTTTTGATGTCCATATAATTCAGCGTATTGGCGATTCTATGGAACAGCACCCGGTTTTCGGCAGTGATCTGCTGCCCCTTGCTTTGATCGCCGGACGAGGTTTGTGGATAACCGCAGCACAGATAACCGGGCGGTAAAATCGTTTTCGCACCGGACTTGTATAACATGGCAAGCGTTGCCAGACCGACCTGACTGAAAAGCCGCTCCGAACCACAACCGGGAAAGTAAAAAACCGCGTCGGATTCGTCGTTGACCATTTGCGGGTTACGCAATATCGGGATATAGCGCGCATCTTCCACGCCCAGCAGAGCACGCGTGGTTTTGGCCGGCAGCATCTGCGCTTTCGGCAGTTTCCGGTTGACGAAATGCACGACCTGTTCAACAACCGGACTACCACCGGTCGTTTGTCGCGGCCTGGCTTTTTGCCTGCTCGAAACCGGCAAAACCCCCAGTATGCGATTTGCCAAACGCTGTCCCTTGAACCCCCAGTCGACCATCAGCTTGCGCATGACCTTTATCGTCGCCGGGTCCTTGACGTTCAAAAAAGCCATGGAAGCCGCCGTCATCAATTTGGGCCTGCGGCGTCCACGCTCACGCAGCACCTTGCGCATTTCAACCGTCACATCGCCAAAATCGATATTCACCGGGCATGGCGATTCGCAACGGTGGCACACCGTACAGTGGTCGGCGACATCGTTCATCTCATCAAAGTGACGGATCGAAATCCCGCGGCGGGTTTGCTCCTCATACAAAAACGCTTCGATAATCAGGCCGGTAGCGAGAATCTTGTTTCTCGGCGAATAGAGAAGATTGGCGCGCGGCACATGAGTCGTGCAAACGGGCTTGCATTTTCCACAGCGCAGGCAATCCTTGATACTGTCATTCAAGGCGCCAAGCTCGCTCTGCTCAAGGATAATCGCTTCCTGCTTGAGCAACTGCAAGGAAGGCGTGTAGGCATCATGGAGCCCCGAACCAGGCAATAACTTACCCCGGTTGAAACGGCCTTCCGGATCCACCCTTTGCTTATAGCTGCTGAAAGCCTCGAGCATCTTGTCGTCGAGATACTGGATTTTCGTCAGGCCTATGCCATGTTCTCCGGAGATCACACCATCGAGCAGTCTTGCAAGCTCCATAACCTGATCGACGATACGCTCAGCCTCGTGGAGCATGTCGTAATTGTAGGAGTTGACCGGAATATTCGTATGCACATTGCCATCGCCGGCATGCATATGCAGCGCTACAAACAAACGGGCAGGACGCAATTCCGCATGAATCGAATCGAATTTTTTCCGAATCTGCGCAAACTGCGCGCCACTGAAAATATCACTCAGCGCACGAGCGACTTCCTGCCGATAGGATATACGCGTCGCCCCTGTCAACAGGGAGACGGCAAGCTCGTCCGACCCGGGCTGCAGAACCTCACGGGTTTGCAGACGCTCGAGAAAATCCGCATTGGATACCTGCATTTTTTCCAGTGTTCTGCGCCATTGCTTGTCAATCGAGGCGAGCAGGCTTATTGCAACACCGCGCTTGTTTTCGAGGATCTCCCTGTCTTCGGTATTTGCATCAAACTCAGCCAGCGCCTGCGAGCTTTGCGATTCCTCCGACAGATAGTCTTCCACGGCGTTGAGCATCGCCAGTTTGTTCTTCAGCGACTGAACGATATTGATACGCTCGATCCCCTCGCTGTATTCGGCCAGCCGTTCGAGCGGGATGACGACGTCTTCGTTGATTTTGAACGCGTTCGTATGCGCGGCGATCGCAGCCGTACGCGAACGGTCGGCCCAGAAACTTTTGCGCGCGGTTTCACTGGCGGCGATAAAACCCTCCGCGCCGCGAAGATTCGCCATCTGCACGACTTGTGAGGCGGCAGCGGCCAAAGCCTGTTCATCATCACTGACGATGTCGGCAAGCAGCAGCATTTTCGGCAGTTCGCCGCGCGAGGCCTTGGGGCTGTATTTCACCGCCTTGATGTAGCGATCATCGAGATGCTCGAGTCCGGAAAGGTCTATATCCGCCAGTGCGTCGATATAGCTTTTAATTTCTACAATAGCCGGCACCGCCGCCTGCAGATCCTTGCCGTAAAACTCCAGACAAATCGTACGGATATAATCAGGCATCCGATGCAGGATAAAGACCCCGGAAGTGATCAGGCCATCGCAACCTTCCTTTTGCACACCGGGCAAGCCGCCAAGATACTTATCGGTGACGTCCTTGCCCAGTCCCCGCTTGCGTAAATCGGCGCCGTTAAAACGCAATATCTCCGGCGAACCGACAGGCGTCTTGCCGTCAGCCTCATAACGGTCGACCTGAAACTCAACGACTTCCTGATCATGAATCCGGCCGAGATTGTGCCCGAGCCTGGTTATTTCCAGCCATTGCCCGCTGGCGGAAACCATTTTCCAGGACACCAGATTGTCCAGCGTGGTGCCCCACAGAACCGCCTTTTTGCCACCGGCATTCATTGCGATATTGCCGCCAATCGTCGAAGCATCCTGTGACGTCGGATCAACCGCAAACGCCAGGCTTTGTGCCGCCGCAGCTTCGGACACCCGTCTAGTCACAACACCCGACTCGACATGAATCGTTGCAACCGGCTCTTCCACGCCGGGGATTCTGCGCACATCTATCGGCGAGATTTTCTCAAGCTTTTCCAGATTGATAACCGCGGTATCCGGATGTAGCGGTATTGCACCACCGGTATAGCCGGTACCACCACCGCGCGGAATCATGGTCAGGTCCAATGCGATACACGCGTTGACAATACCGGCGACCTCTTGCTCCGTATCGGGTGTGATTACCACAAACGGCAGCTCGACGCGCCAGTCGGTCGCATCCGTAACATGTGACACGCGCGCCAGCCCGTCAAACTGAATATTGTCTCGATGCGTTACCTTCTCCAGCCGTGCACGGACTTTTTTACGCAGCGCCTGCGTCTCGGCAAATTTTTGTTCAAACCGGGTTACCGCCTCACGAGTAACCGCCGCAAGCTGCTCCGCGTCCTGATTGCCATCAAGCCGCCCTTCCACCAGCCGCAGACGATGATTCATACCGCTGATCAACGTCTTTAAACGGGAAGGGTTTTCGAGCAGATCATCCTGGATAAACGGATTGCGGGTAACCACCCACATGTCGCCCAGCACTTCATAGACCATGCGCGCGGAACGTCCGGTTTTGCGTTGCGAACGCAGTTTATTTATCCGCGACCAGGTTTCCTCACCAAGAAAACGGATAACGATCTCGCGATCGGAAAAAGAGGTGTAGTTGTAAGGAATCTCTCTGAGACGGGTCGAACGCTGCTCGTTCATGAATACGCGATCAATCTGCTGGCGTGGGGAGACGCAATTGTATCTAGCTGCGCCGCCGCATGCAAAACACAAACAATGCGCGAGCTGTAATCGAGTAGCAATCTACCCGCAAACCCACTTTGATAGAAACAGAAAAAGGCCCTGACGGGCCTTTTTCTTTCGCTCCAGTAAAACGAGAGCTTTTGCTTTTTTAAAGAGATTATCGCTTGGAGAACTGTGTCGCTCTACGGGCTTTGCGCAAACCAACCTTCTTACGCTCCACCTTGCGCGAATCCCGAGTCAGTAGACCGGCCTTACGAAGCGGCGAACGCAGCTCTTCGTTGTAGGCAAGCAGTGCACGGGCAATACCAAGACGAATAGCACCGGCCTGCCCACTGTCTCCACCACCGGTAACCGTGATGTTAAAATCAAACTGGTCCAGCGCTTCCGCTGCATCGAGAGGCTGACGGACGATCATATGCGCCGTCTTGCGTCCAAAATAATCTTCCAGAGCCTTGTTGTTTATCGTGATAGCCCCGGAGCCATTACGCATAAACACCCGCGCACTTGATGTCTTGCGGCGCCCGGTTCCATAGTACTGTTGATCGGCCATAATACGTGCTGCTCTCTAAATAAAATCAGATTTCAAGTGGTTTAGGTTGCTGGGCCGCATGCTGATGCTCGGCACCGGCATAGACGCGTAGCTTTTTAAACATTGCACGGCCTAACGGAGTCTTCGGCAACATACCCTTGACCGCAAACTCAATGATTCGCTCCGGAGCATGCTGTTGCATCTTGGCAAAATTCATTGATTTGAGATTGCCGATATATCCTGTATGCCGGTGATACATCTTGTCATTGAACTTGTTGCCGGTCACGCGAACTTTGGAAGCGTTGACAACAACGATGTGGTCACCAGTGTCCACATGAGGCGTATAGGTAGGCTTGTGCTTGCCACGCAAGCGCCGTGCGATCTCGGTAGAGAGACGACCCAGCGTTTTACCATCGGCGTCA
>JAGRHW010000132.1 GCA_020444765.1 Gammaproteobacteria bacterium
CGACATGAGTCTGTTGCAGCATTTTCTGTTGAAACGCCACAATCACCGGATTGACGAATACGGCGGTTCACTGGAAAACCGCCTGCGGTTGTTCAGGGAAGTCATCGCCGACACCCGGGATGCGGTCGGTGACACCTGCGCGATTGCCGTTCGTCTGGCGGTGGACGAATTGCTCGGCGACGAAGGCCTGCAGCACGATGGCGAGGCGCGCGAGATTATCGAGGCACTGGCCGAAGAGCCCGATCTTTGGGATGTCAATCTGTCCGACTGGTCGAACGACAGCCAGACCTCACGCTTCTCCGACGAGGGTTTCCAGGAACCCTTCACCGGCTTCGTCAAATCCGTCACCAGCAAACCGGTTGTCGGGGTTGGCCGTTATACCTCGCCTGACAGCATGGTGCGGGTTATCAGGCAAGGTTTGCTGGATTTTATCGGCGCCGCGCGCCCGTCAATAGCCGATCCTTTTCTGCCGAACAAGATCAGGCATGGACATCCGGAGGATATTCGCGAGTGCATCGGTTGCAATATCTGCGCGGCCGGCGACAACACCTGCGTACCGATGCGCTGCACACAAAATCCGACAATCGGCGAGGAATGGCGCAGAGACTGGCATCCGGAGATTATCCCCCGGCTTGAAAAACCCGAATCCTATCTTGTCGTTGGCGGCGGTCCCGCCGGCCTCGAGGCGGCCCGTGCACTGTCACAACGCGGCGCCGAAGTTATTCTGGCCGAAGCCGGCGACGAATGGGGCGGCCGTGTCAGCCGCGAGAGCAGACTCCCCGGACTTGCCGCCTGGGCACGTGTGCGCGACTGGCGTATGCAACAATTACAACAACGCCCGAATGCCGAACTCTATCTGCAAAGCGCACTCGACACTGAAGAAATATTGTCTTACGGAATAGCCAATATCGTCATAGCCACCGGTGCGGTTTGGCGTGACGACGGCGTTGGCCGTCAGCATCGCCAGGCCTTGACGTTTCTCGATAAAAGTCGAATAACAGGCGTGGAGCGTTTGTTGAGCAAAGGTTCCGAGGCAATAAGCGCCGATGGCCCCGTGGTCATCTTCGACGACGACCGGTTTTACCTGGCAAGCGTACTGGCCGAACTGATTGCAGGCGCGGGGTTCCACACCACTTTTGTGACGCCGGCGCCGTTGGTCGCGCCCTGGTCCGAGAATACACTGGAACAGAGCCGTATTCAGAAACGCCTGCTTGAACTCGATGTGCGGATTCTGCCATCCAGAAGCCTGGCCGGCATGAATAAGGATACGCTGACTCTGGCGTGCACCTATACCGGCAGACAGGAGACGATCGATTGCGCAAGCCTGGTCCCTGTTACCTCACGCTTACCGTCGGATACACTTTGGCAGGAACTGCAAGATGGCAGGCAGCGCTGGCGGGATGCCGGTATTCGGTCCGTCAGACGCATCGGTGATTGCTATTCGCCGGGACTGATAGCCAGTGCCTGCCATTCAGGTCATCTGTATGCCCGCGAGGCCGGTGAACAGCAAACCCGACCGGTTCTTCGCGAAGATATCGCCCGGCTTTAAGAGCCTGTACGACGTCTCTGATATCGGCTGGAATCGTACTGATTCGCCCCGCCCCCGGAACCTGTCAGTCGACCTGCAGGGAGCGCCGGATGTTCGACAGAATAAGATCGGTGGTTTGCGGCTGATCGAGTTGCTCGAAATCCACGCCGTCGAACCACTGATCGTAATACAGAGTGATTCGCTTGACTGCGCTCAGTCTGTCGTTGTCGAAGCTGAGGATATTGTCAGCGAACAGCAGACCTTTTTCAGCCAGTTTTTTATCGCTCACCAACTTGAAAGCCCGGGGCTCGCCATCGGCCAGTGAATAACTGCCCTGCAGGTAAAGCGTTTTGCCAAGCATGTCGACATCGGCGGGCAGACCGACGGTATCCTCGTCGGCCGGAAACAGTTCAATCTGCAGGCCACAATAATCGCCGGGCGGCGGAGATATTTCACCAAGCGCCACAGGTGTATTATCGGCGGCGGTCAGATCGATGATATGCGGCACCGACAAGCGGGTCGGGGCTTCCAGCGCATGGGCATTGGCGGACGGGAAAAAGAACTCCAGGACGTCCCTGCCCCGAAGCGCAAAAGGCGAACCGCTGCAATCGGCTTTCAGCTCGACACTCCATTGCACCAGATAAGCCGCGTCCAGCGTCAGGGATACGCCCTCAGCATTGCTGAATGTCCGGGAGCCTGCGGGAACGCTCGCCGATGCATCTGAAACCACCGTCTGCCGATGCAGAACATTCAGTGTCAGACGGGTACCGGCGGTTTCACTGCTGCTTCCGCCGCCACAGGACTGTATCGATAGAAATAATGCAAGCCAGGAAAAAGCAGCGGAAATTCTAGAAATCATAGGTTATTCCGAGATTAAACGTCGTGTCTTCATCATGCCGCCCATTCAGGGAATCCACCAGCGGCACCTGTACCCGCGCATTGAGCAGAAGGTCATCAAGCAGCGTGAAGACCAAACCGGGCGTGACAAAAGTGAACCAGCCACCTGAATTGCCATCAGGCTCACCGGCGTATTCGTCTTTTTCGCTCCAGCGTGAATCCAGACCCAGTTGCCAGGCAAGCCGGTAATCCGTGGCGTATTGACCAAGCACTGTCAGCGTGACGGCGGTGCCGGGCTTGAAGTCCTGATCGCCTTCAGTCGAATATAAAACGGTCGAACTGGTATGCAGAAGCCAGGGGAAACTGAACGACGAATACCACACACCAAGCTGCGGAACATAAGCGCCCACTCCCGGCTGCGCGTCGATATCGAAAGGCTCGCCGCTGGCCGAGGTCTGCTCTTCCGCGCTCGGCAGGCGCAGACCCAGCGTCAGGCCATATTGACCTTTGCTCATGCCCGTATCGCCCTGCAAGTACAAGCGTGCCAGCAGATCGATATCACCGAGCGCCTGCGTATCGATTTGTGCCAGATTTGCAGTTTCAACCTGCTTGTCGATAAACGGCAACCGCAGGCTGAGCGATACGCGCTGATTGATCGTCCAGGACAGACCCAACGACAGACGCTGCTCATCGACTGACAGACGATCAACGCCACGCAAGCCGAGTGTTTCACTCCTGGCAAGATATTCAAGCGAGACCCGCTTACGCCCGGCGTAAGGTTTTTCCGCACCCATCAGCGTCAGGGTCGGATCGCCGCAAAGACAGGTGGAACAGGCCGACGCACTGATCGGTGACGCTATTATCGCCGTCGCCAGAGCAAAGATAAAAAACCGCTTCACAGACATTCTTCGGCCATCGGTATATTGCCGAAGGGATCGCCGAAACGCGGATCGCAGACAAAATCCCAGTCAGTCAGGGATTTCAGAAACGCCACCAGATCGGTTTTCTCCTGCTCGCTGATCTGGAAACTGCCGATCAGATTGCTCTTCAGCGGACTTTTCGAGCCATCGCCGGCATTCGGTCCGGACTCGATCAGGCGACCGCCACGGGCATAATGATCGACGACCTCTTCCAGCGTGGCGATTGAGCCGTCGTGCATATAAGGCGCGGTCAGCTCGATATTGCGCAGGGTCGGCGCCTTGAACATGCCACGGTCCTCGACATCCGCGGTGATATCGAACAGGCCCTGGTTGCCGGCCGGGTAAGCGCCTTCCCCGTCGATGTTATACAGGCCGTTGTTGTGAAACTCGATCTGCAGAAAGGTAATCCCGTCGTGATCGACCGCGCTGCTGAAATTGAATCCGCCATGACAGTGAAAACATTCCAGCCGTTCCGAATAAAACAACTCCATGCCCCGTTTTGCCGAGTCGGACAAGGCATCCTTCTCGCCGTGATAGGTGGAGCGGTCGAACGGTGAATTACCGGAAATCAGCGTCGACTCGAAGCCGACAAGCGCCTGGATTACGTTATCGGAGGTAAAGGGATTCTCATCGCCCGGAAAAACCTGTGCAAAACGCTGTTGATAATCCGGGTCCGCGGCGAAACGCGCCAGGATCTCGTCCTCGTTGTCCGTCCAGCCGAGCTCGACCGGCGTCTCGGAAAACATCGGCCCCATGGCCTGGCTGTGCAGATCGTCGGTAACCGGATTGGCCCAGTTCTGGGTTGCATTGTAGACCACGTTGGTCAGCGACATCGCGTTACGCGGATGGACATCGCCCAGCGTGCCAACCGAGTTGGTGCGGCCATCGGTAAAGGCCATCGACTGGAAGTGGCAATCGGCGCAGGACATATTGCCGTTGACCGACATCCGCCGGTCATAGAACAAGCGGCGACCCAGCTCGACCTGCGCATGGGTCAAGGTCTGCTCGCTGGTCAGGCGAGGCTCGGGAAAGCCCTTCGGCAAATTCCATTGATACAAGTCCGTCGCCGTATCACCGGAGCCTCCACCGCCACAGGCCGTCAGGGCAACAACACAAGCCAGGAGTTTACAAGCCGTCGGTAAACGGCTTGTAAACCCTGTTGCAGCAGTCAACAAGGGAACATGCAAAACACCGGCTCCAGGTTTTAGTTGGCTGAACTTTTGCTGACGAACTGCTGCGTTTTGGCCGGCGTTACGTCCTCGGAATTGAACACGTAATCCAGTCCCAGCAAGGGCAGGATTTCGCGACAGGCATTGTCTTCCGGAAACGCCATGCAACCCGGAGGCGCATCGACATCGGCCGTCAGATCGGACTCGGCGAGCACCGGCGCCACGTCGAAACTAACGACATCGCTGGCAAGATCGAAACCGCTATCTCCGTCAAAACACACTTCGACGAGATTCGGCTGCTCGCAACGCTCGGCAGGTGAGGAAACCTTATCCGCCGAATCACAGCCGGTGGACCCCAGGTGCAGGTTATAGCCGGTATTCAGGTGGGTGGAATCGCCCGGATCGACCATGCCGTCGACGCGGATAAACTTGTAACCGCCCTGCCAGTTCCAGAACATACCTGAAGCGTTCAGCGGCGAAGGTGCAGTGGTATTGTCGAGATGATTCAGCTCGAACGGCACGCCGACCGTCAGGCAGATACCGGTATAGTCGCCGGCCGGCACGGTGCCTCTGACCGCGGTGTTGAGCTCCGGCGTGCCGGAATCCTTGCAGGAATTCTCAAAGTCCAGCAGGGCGAGATTTTCGTATTGCCAGACGCCGTCCTGTGTCAATTCCACAGCCGTTTTGCTGCCGTCGGCCTTGGTCAGCGAAATATCTGAAACGAAAACCCGGTAATCCAGTACTTTGAGCATACGTCCGTTTTCATCGCTGGCGATACCAAGATTGCCGTAGGTCTGGCCGCAAACGAAATCTTCACCGCCGACTTTCGCCGCAAAGTTCAGGGTCACATCACTTGATTCGCCGGTAGCCGGATCGCCACTTTTATTGTCGTTGTCATCATCACTGCAGGCACTAAGACCGCCAATACAGCTTGCAGCCAGAAAAAACACTGTCGACGCGCGTAAGCTATTCATGAAATCCTCCTTCTCCTCAAATTGACTTCTTTTCATGCAAACGGATTCGAGGCACAAACGACTTAACGACCAGCTCTTCACCGTAATCGGTTTGCAAATGTTTTTTTCAGACGTCCCGGACGAAATGCAGTGTTTTCGGATAAAAAAACCAGAATCAGGGGATCGCCACGGCGCCGATTGTATTGGAAGCTAAAAGCGCCGTTAATGTGGCAAATTGACGCAGCCGGCTTCGGACGGCTGCGCGGATACTGTTAAAACTATTGACACGTTTTTGTTACATATCATTTTACAAAAGTTTAACTGCTGATTTTACAGGGAAAAAAATCCCCAGACCCAAGCCCAAACATCTGCTGACACCCAGGCGGTATTAGAGCTTTTCCTCAGTCCTCTGCTATGATTTGCCGGTGAATTACTGAATCCTCCTGAGGAACCACGCATGCAGAAGCAATGGACGAAAATACTCGTGCTGATACTGGCAATCGGATCGATCAGCGGTTGCGGTATCAATAATATTCCGTCTTATGACGAGGCGGTCAAAGCGGGCTGGAGCGAGGTGCAGAACCAGTACAAGCGGCGCTCCGATCTTGTGCCGAACCTGATCGAAACCGTCAAGGGATTCGCCGCCCAGGAAAAAGAAGTCCTGACTGAAGTCGTCGAGGCACGCGCCAAAGCCTCACAGATGGAAATCAACCCGGAAACCCTCAATAATCCGGAAGCCTTCAAGGCGTTCCAGAATAATCAGGATGCCTTGAGTGGCGCCCTTTCACGGCTGATGCTGGTCGTTGAGCGTTATCCGGAACTCAAATCCAACGAGAACTTCCTCGCCTTGCAGTCGCAACTCGAAGGCACGGAAAACCGAATCGCCGTTGCCCGGCGCGATTACATCCAGGCTGTACAAACCTACAACACCGAACTGCGGACCATTCCCGGTCGCTGGTGGCGGGCCTTGTTGTATTCAGATGCCATGCCGGCGCAAAACTTTCAAGTTTCCGAAGCGGAAACACAAAACCCTCAGGTTAAATTCGATTAGGGCTATGCCGGGCTTTTCTTCCGGGCGGCTTATACGCCCAGGGTTGCTGCTGCTTTTGTTGCAACTGTTCACCGGCGCACTGCTCGCCGCGCCGGAAATTCCGACGCTGAGTGGCCGCGTGGTCGATCAGGCGGAACTGCTCGATGCAGCGCAAGAGACAGCTCTCAGCAGCAGGCTTGAGGCACTGGAAGTCGACTCATCCAACCAGATCGTGGTGGTTACGCTGAACGATCTACAAGGCTACGATATCGCGCGCTTCGGCGTGGAACTCGGACGTGCCTGGGGGATCGGCCAGGAAGGCAAGGACAACGGTGCCCTGCTGATCGTCGCACCGAATGAAAGAAAGGTGCGTATCGAGGTCGGCTACGGGCTGGAAGGTTTTCTCACCGACGCCACCAGCCAGCTGATCATCCAGCGCGAAATTCTGCCGGCCTTTCGCAACGGTGATTTTCCGCTCGGCATCAATCAGGGCGTGGATGCCATGATCGGCGCGATCGACGGCAGCTACAAGGCCGAAGCGCAAGACCGACGCGGTTCGAGCGGCGGCATCGAAGGCTATTTCCCCTTGTTGTTCATTGCCATCATCGCGGTCTCGGAATTTCTCAAACGCCATGTTTCCCGCGGTATCGCGGGCAACGTCGCATTCGGCGGTATTGCGGGCCTGATCGTCACCGTCATCAGCCAGTCCATCCTGTTCGGCATACTGGCCGCCATCGGCGTTTTCCTGCTGACCTCACTGCTCGGCGCGGGCGGCGGTGGCGGGCCTGGCACCGGTGCCGGTGGTATTACTCACGGTGGCCGCGAAGGCGGCTTCGGTGGCGGCAGTTTTGGCAGTGGTGGCGGATTCAGCGGTGGCGGCGGCGGATTTGGTGGCGGCGGCGCCTCGGGAGGCTGGTAATGGCATTTTTGACTGATCAGGAAAAACAGAAGATCCGTGCAGCGATCGCCGAAGCCGAAGCCCGCACCAGCGGGGAAATCGTCACGGTTATCGCCGACAGCAGCGACACCTATCTGTATATACCGACGCTCTGGGCAGCCTTACTGGCCTTGGCGGTGCCGGGTCTGAATTTCCTGTTCGGTACGCCGATGGATCAGGTATTGACCTACCAGATCCAGGTGCTGACGTTTCTCGCCGCGGCGCTGCTGTTTCAACTCGGCCCGGTAAAGATGCATCTGATTCCCAAACGCGTCAAACACTACCGGGCCTCGCTGGTGGCTCGTCAGCAGTTCGTCTACCAGGGGCTGCACACCACCGAAAACCGCACCGGCATCCTGATTTTCGTCTCGGTCGCCGAGCACTACGTCGAAATCATTGCCGACAAGGGCATCAATGATCGAATCGAGAACAACGTCTGGCAGGCCAGCGTGGATGAATTTGTCAGCCTGGTCAGGGAAGGTCGCACCTACGAAGGCTTTATGACAGCCGTCAATCACTGCCGCGAACAACTCTGGACACACTTTCCCGCCGAAGGCCGCAATCCCAATGAGCTGCCCGATCACCTGGTGGAAATCTGACCTGCGCGCTAAGCCGCCCTCCTGAAAGGACTGCGATCTGCGCTACACTACAACTTTTCGTCAATAGGCTTTTATCCGGATATTTGCTTTAATGTCTTGCCGCAAGGCGTACTGATTGGTTTTTTTCATATGGATCAAGACCTTGATAACTGTTTAACCGCTTGATACCACAACGGAAGCCGGTAAGGCTCTTGTAATACGGAACGGCCAAACTGCTACGGGCGACTTTCCGGCAGCCCTGGACTCAACAAACCTAAAAGCGCGAAGACCATGACAAAACCACTTTCAGGCAAAGGTATACACAATCAGCTGCTAAACGCTTGCCTGTTGCTAATGCTGGCTGCCTGCAAACCCATGGGTACGGAAATGACCTCTGAAGATCAGCCAAGTACAAACGCCGATGCGGTGCAAACCACGGAAAAAATCGCTTATAACAAGCAGACGTCGGCCAGGCCCGTAAACAGTCCCGCCACCACCGGTCTGCAACTGCTTTCCAGCGAAACCGATGAACTCGGCTATCAGCACCTGAAATACCGGCAGCTCTATAAAGGCGTGCCGGTCTGGCAATCCGACATGATCATGCACATCAATGCCGAGCAAGAGATCTACCGTGTCGACGGGCAACATCGCAAGCTTGGCGGCGATCTGGATGTGTCGCCGACCCTGAGCGACAACCAGGCCGCGGACAAAGCCGCCGAGGCACTGAGCGAATCCGGCAGGAACTGGCTCAGTGAGACCCGTGAGCTGATTATTTTTCCGGCTGGCGAGAAAGCCATGCTTGCCTGGCTGATCGAACTGTCAAGCGGACTCAATCGCAAATCCGTGATCATCGACGCCCATAACGGCGCGGTTCTGAAAATCCTCGAAGGCAACTGGTCCTGATTCCAATGACTGATAAAAAAACCGTCTTTAGTTGTTTCCGTTTCCGCCCGTTAAAAACGTTTCTGCAAACATTTCTCATCACGCTTGGCCTGTTCGGCGGAATCCATGCCCGCGCGGCGGACGACAGATTTGCCGGCCTGCCCTTGAACACCGGCCTTGTCCAGGCTCCGGTCGAGCTGGCAATCAACCCCGATACCCGCGCCAAACGCCTGATCGCCCGGCAAACCGACGCCAGCGATGCCAGCACCCTGATCGCAGCTACCAACCAGCAATTACTGGCGAATAAAAATCTCTTTGCAAAGCCGGTGGGCTCTCGGGCCAAAGGCGCG
>JAGRHW010000133.1 GCA_020444765.1 Gammaproteobacteria bacterium
CCCCCGGCTGCCGTCACGGCATCCGCGGTGGCCTGCACCGTGCCAGGCAGTGGCGCGGCACCTTCAGTCAGCGTACGTCCGGTCACATAGACCGTTGCACCGGTGGCACCCAGCGCCAGCGCGATACCCTTGCCCGCACCGCGGCTCGCGCCCGTCACCACAACCACCCTGTCTGTTTGCAATCCCATGCGCCCGCGTCTCTCCGTGTTTGACAAACCTGATAAACGACCACCATGCTAATACCACTGGCGCACGCATCCAAGCCACACGTGCATCGCGCCCTGTCATTCACCTGCTCAGGAGACGCGTGTGCGCGTATCGGCAAGCGCAGGTTCACCTGCGTCGAGGCGCTCCCCCCGTCGCCGGGCGCGCGCTCTGCGGCGGCTGCTGGCGATGACGGGACTGGCGACCGTGGTGGCAGGCATGACGCCTGTGCAGGCACAATCACCCTTGCCGGACCCGCGACAGACAGCCTCCTCCGCCTCGCCCGACTGGCTAGCCGCCATCGGCTCGCTGGCGGTGCCCGCGCAGCGCCGTACAGACGGCCGTGCGAGCCATTATCTCGAAGACTGCAGCGCAACGCTGGTGAGTCGCAGCGGCAGCGGAACAGCCCGGATCATCGTCACCGCCTGGCATTGCCTGGAACACTATCGCGACCTCAGCCGGCCGATCGTGTTTTCTCTCGCTGCGCGCGACAAGGCTGCGTTAACCTTAACGGCCCGCAAACTCGCGGACGGCGGCGGCATGCATGCGGACTGGGCCATCCTCCGCCTTGAGCGAGGTATCGACGAAAGCACCGCGGTGTCGCTGGCCGTGCACCCCGAGCGCGCGGATATTGCGAAACCGGTAAGTATGGCGGGTTACTCGGCAACGGCAGGCGGGCATCTGCGCAGCCTGCGCTACCATGAAAACTGCCGTATCACCGCCCAGCAGCGCGTGTCCGCGGATACCGACTGCGTTGCGCTAAAGGGCTCGTCGGGCGGCGCTGTGACACAGCGTTCAGCGACCGGCACGGTGCAGTTCAGCGGCGTCATCTCGGAGGGCGATAGCATCGGTTACAGCCGTTTTGTACCTGTCTCGGCGTTCCGCAACACCTTGAACCAGTACTTGCGTTGACATCGCGCCAGGGGGTGGGCGGTTTATCCCTCGGCCAGCCGGCGCTGCGGCGGCGCTGCCCCGACGTGCGCCTCGCCTCGCGCCCTGGCGAGCTCGACCTGTTTCTGCCGCTCGCGGAAACGCGCTTTTTGCTCCGCCGTCTGGCTGTCGAAACAGTGCGGACAGCAAACGCCTTTCTCGTACTCGCTTGAGCGCTTGTCTTCCTCGGTGATGGGATGGCGACACCCGAAGCACTGGTCATAACGACCCTTCTGCAGCTGATGATCCACCGATACACGGTTGTCAAACACGAAGCACTCGCCCTCCCACACCGATTCCTCCGGCGGCACTTCCTCAAGATACTTCAAGATACCGCCGCGCAGGTGGTACACCTCTGCAAACCCCTGTTCCAGCATGTACGCCGAAGCCTTTTCGCAGCGGATTCCGCCGGTACAGTACATGGCGACCTTTTTATGTTTTGCGGTGTCGAGATTAGCTTTGATAAAAGCCGGCAGTTCACGAAAACTGCGGGTGCCGGGATCGACGGCATTTTTAAACCGGCCGATACCGACTTCGTAGTCGTTGCGCGTGTCGATCAGCAAAACCTCGGGGTCACTGATCAGGGCGTTCCAGTCTTCGGGCCTGACATAGGTGCCGGTGACTTTTTGCGGATCTATGCCGTCGACGCCCAGTGTGACGATTTCCTTTTTCAGCTTGACGCGGGTCCTTTTGAACGGCATCCCGGTGGTTACCGATTGTTTGCTGTCCAGGCCACGCAGTTCCGGTATCGCGCGCAGCCAGTCCAGCACCGCCTCGATTGCCTGCGCCTGGCCGGCGAACGTGCCATTGATCCCTTCCGGCGCCAACAGCTGGGTGCCGCGCACGCCGTGTTCGAGCAATTTGGCCTGAACGGGCGCCTGCAATTCGCGGAAATTTTCCAGCCGGACAAACCGGTACAAGGCGCAGACAACGATGGTAGACATAGACATTCCCGACGAAAAGCGATCACGGAGGCTCTTGGCGAGTCCGCAGAAATAGTTGATTATAACGGTGCGGTTTAACGGGAAAAAGTCTATAAGGATATCAGGGCCTGTTAACACGAACCCGGCGTGATGTAACCGGGTTAGGCGGTGATTTACACCCTGTCTGCTCTTACGATCTGATAGAGTCGGTAAGTGTTTGATTACCCGCCTTGGCGGACGGCATTCAGACGCGCACCGGCTAACCGGGTTAGCTGCCTGCAAGCCGTGTGAAACGGCCGTGGAACAGGGTTTCGTTTGCCGGGAATCGCTTACAGATCAGTGCTGAACAGCCGCTAACAGGCTCTGTTCATGCCAAATCATCACAGGATGCCTATGAAAACCGGAATCGCCGCTCTCGCCTTGATCGCCCTGCCGCTACAGGCGCAGGATTTGGGTACGCAACTGATTCCGATGCACAGTCATGGCTCCCATACCTATTATATTCATTCCGAAATTCCCGGCGCCGGTGAGTATTCGATGCTGGTCGACACAGGTTCCGGCTACAGTGTGATCAATGAAGACACGCTGGCAAAACTGCTGGAAGGCGGTCAGGCGGAATATGTGAGCAAATTGCGCGGCACCATGGCCGACGGCAGTCAGCGGATTATTCCGCTTTATAAAATCGCTTCGATCACACTGGGCGAGAACTGCGTCATCAGGGACTTTAAAGCGGCGGTCTTGCCCGGCAATACCAGGCAGATCATCGGTATAACCACGCTGGTGCAGGCGGCGCCGTTTTCGATGTCTTTCGATCCGCCGTCGCTCACCTTGAGCCAGTGCGGAACCGGTTCGCCCGTCGAGCAGGCCAAGGTCGTCGCGCCACACGCCGAAGCGCTGCCAACGCCCGGCCCTGGGCAAAAAAATAATCAGATCCCGCCGGCCGAAGCCGACGAGACCTGATTACACGCCCCTCGATCCTGAGGGACAAGTTGGAATTCCGCCTCAACGCACTCGTCAGAACGGAATTCCCGCGGCTCGGTACAAAAAACGGCAGGTCAGCCCGGCTTATTCAGCAGGTGCTGCCGGCTCCTCCATCACTTCCAGCTTGGCAAATTCCGCCTGATCGATCACGCCGTCGGCATTGGCATCCAGCTCTTCCCATTTTTCAGTGAGGCCCGGCAATGCAGCGGCTTCTTTCTGACTGATCGCGCCATTCTGATCCGCATCAAGATCGTTGTAGAGGCTGCTCTCAGCGAAAGCCGCACCGGTCGTGAGCAGAGCAACTGTTGCAAGTGTCAGTTTGAACGTCATAAATATCTCCTGAGTTAAGGAATCCAGTTCGCCAGATGAAACAAAATGTCCATTGGTGATTGTCTTAATGGCAAGCGTTGTGCCAAAGACTATTTATTCTTTTATTTCAAATAGTTATAAATATTTACGCCGAATTTTAAAAGCCTGTTCTGTTGCCTTGAGGCGACACTGTTTTAAGCCGGTTTGCGGCAAACCGCGGCGCTGTCGGATTCTGCCGTGTCGCCCCAGGGCGACAGTTCGCATTGACAATTTATTACTGGCAAAATCGATGGGTGACAGCCCCGCGTTCGGGCCTTGCGGTATGTACGGAAACAGACTTTGCCACTGAAAATCGCCACCTCGATACGACAGTTGATTCTGA
Source organism: Gammaproteobacteria bacterium (assembly GCA_020444765.1). Next base: position 3,730 of record JAGRHW010000133.1, read on the forward strand.
TCGGCTTTTTCCTCGTCGTTCTGCCGCTGATCGTCAGCCTGATAAGCACGATAATCCAAGTCGACAGGCTTTCTTCGGCGATGAAAACCACGGTCCAGAATTCCTCGCAAACCATGGAGACCAGCCGCTTTATCGTCTCTCAGGTGCTGAGCCTGGAGCGCACCGCCGGCCAATATCTGGTGCTTTTCGAAGCTCAGTTGATGGACCGTTATATCCAGCAGCGCGAGCAACTGCTGGCGGCCATCGGTCAATTGCAGCTTTTGCCCGTCAGGGATAAAACAAAAAACAGTCTGGCCGAACTCCAGGCTGCCGAAGCCGGCTTATGGGAGCGCATCCACACGGCGCAAAAGCCCGCTAACGACTTGCCCGCAGCCGACGATTTGCCGGATCTATCCGGTGTCGTTCAGGGTCTGCCGGCCGATGTCAGCCGCGCCGTGGCGGGCATGACGCGCTCGATGGAACGCAAAATCAACCGTGTGCAACGCCTGTTGCTGCTGCAGGCCGTCGGCCTGATTCCGCTGGTGTTATTACTGGCGACATTTTTCAGCGTGCTGATCACGCGGCCGATGGGCCAGCTCACGAACACCATCCGACGCCTTGGCGAAGCGGACTTTACGACGCCGATCCAGGTCGACGGTCCGGAGGACATCAAGGAACTCGGCAACCGGCTCGACTGGTTGCGGCAAAAACTCGCCGACATCGATCAACAGAAGCTGGCCTTTCTGCAGCACGTATCGCACGAGTTGAAAACCCCGCTGACCGCGCTACGCGAAGGCGTCGCCCTGATGGAAGAGGAAATTCCCGGCCCCTTGACGCCGGATCAGCGGGAGGTGGTCGGCATCCTGCGCGATAACGGCATGCAATTGCAAAAAGAGGTCGAGGCGCTGCTGGATTTCAATCTGTCGCTGAGCCAGGAAAAACCGGCTAATTACGAATCACTGTCGATGGATGGTCTGGTGCGCGATATTATCGAGCGTCATCGTCTGGAACTGCGCGCACGCGGCATCGGCATGCAAACCTCACTCGACGCGGTCAGCGTGCACGGCGACCATCGGCAATTGAGTGCCGTGGTGGATAATCTTGTCTCGAATGCAATTAAATACTCTCCCGACACATCGACGATTACGATTATACTGGGCAGACAAAACGAATCCGCGGTACTGGATGTCATCGATAACGGCCCCGGCATTTCCGCCGGCGAGCGGACCCAAATATTCAAGCCCTTTTATCAAGGCGTGAATAAATCACAAGCCTCGGTATCCGGCACCGGACTGGGGCTCGCGATCGTACACCGCTATGTGCTTCTGCATCATGGATCCGTTTCTGTGGAAAATACCCTGCAGGGCGCGCACTTCAGGGTACAAATTCCTTTGCAAATAACGGAGGATTCTGAATGACATGTCGGGCAGGGAAATTTAATGCAGGTGCGGCACTTGCCCTTCTGGGCTTAACGGCCTGCACAATGCACATGGACGACAGGGATTTGACACCGCCCGCGCCGCAACCGGCATTAGTCCAGACCTGCGGCAATCCGCTGCAATACCAGAAACTGCTGGCCGGCATGATCGAGGAAGAACGCCAGCAGGAACTCGACAGGCTGGATCAGGAGCTTGAATCAAGCGATTCCTATTGCACGGTTCTGCATCTGGCAATCATGCTGTCGACCCCGGCCGGCGATGTGCAAAACGACAGCAAGTCCATCAAGCTGTATGAAAAAGTCCAGACCATGGAAGCAGTCTCGGTCGATGATATGGACTTTACCATCGTCAATCTGAATCATCTCCGGCAACGGCAGGATTTGCGCAACCGCATCGGCGCTTACGACAAGGAACTGCAGGCCAACAAAAAACAAAACAAAAATCTGCAACAACAGATTACCGTCCTGCAGTCGCAGATCGAGCAGCTGAAAAGCCTCGAAGTGGAAATCGGTAAAAAAGAACAATCGGTCATAGCTCCCGCTGCCGAGTAACGCCGCATGGACCGGAAAAAAATCCTGCTGGTTGACGACGACGCAAGCCTCCTGAGGCTGCTGTCACTACGGCTGAATGCCGCGGGATATTCCGTACGAACTGCAAGTGGTGGCCGCGAGGCGCTGGGCAAGATCGAGACTTTGCCGCCGGACCTGGTGATCACCGATCTGAAAATGGGGCAAATGGATGGCCTGGATCTGTTCGAGCGCATTCAAAAAAACTTTCCATCCATACCCGTTATCATCCTGACCGCTCACGGCACGATTTCCGGCGCAGTCGATGCAACTCGCAAGGGTTTGTTCTGCTATATCTCCAAACCCTTTGACAGCCAGCAACTGCTCAGGGAGGTCCAATCGGCTGTGCAGCAAAGTCATGTGCCGCACAGCCCTGCAACCAACACGGCGGATCAGAGCTGGCGCAAGGCGGTCATCTGTAAAAGCCCGGCGATGGAAGAACTGCTGAACCAGGCTGCCAAAATCGCCCAAAGCGAAGTCAGTATTTTAATACAAGGCGCAAGCGGCACCGGTAAAGAACTGCTCGCCAAGGCCATACACAAGGCCAGCCAGCGCCGCGAACGACGATTCGTGCCGATCAACTGCGCGGCCATTCCGGATAATCTGCTGGAGTCGGAGCTGTTCGGTCACAGCAAAGGCGCCTTCACCGGCGCCGACAAACAACACACCGGGCTGATAGAACATGCCGATGGCGGCACCTTGTTTCTGGATGAAATCGGCGATATGCCGCTGGAATTCCAGGCCAAACTGCTGCGTGTTCTGGAAGAACGCGAGGTGCGTCCGGTCGGTTCCAGCAAAATCATACCAGTGGATATCCGCCTGATTTCAGCGACCCATGTCAATCTCGAAAAAGCGGTGGAGCAGAAAACCTTCCGGGAAGACTTGTATTACAGGCTCAACGTCATGGTGCTTGAAATCCCGCCACTCTCGGAACGACGCGAAGACATTCCGCTGCTGGCTAAACATTTTTTGTCCAATATACAGGCCAACAGCAAGCACTGCTCGGCAAAATCATTCGCCCCGGAAGCCATCAGCCATATGATGTCGGCGCCCTGGCCGGGTAATATCCGGCAATTGCTGAATGTCGTCGAACAGGTCGCAGTACTAAGCACAACACCGGTTATCCCGGAGCAACTCGTGGTTCGCGCATTGCGCGGTAAAACCGGCGAAATCCCGACGCTGGCGACCGCCAGCAGCGAGTTCGAACGCGAGTACCTGATTCGCATTCTGCAAATAACCGAAGGCAATGTGACCCGGGCCGCCAAGCTTGCAAAACGTAACCGGACGGAATTTTACAAGCTACTCAAACGCCACCAGCTCGAAGCCTCGATTTTCAGGCATCACTAAGGCACGCCATACCAATAAAGGATAAAATTCATGAATCTGGTCGACAAACTCTTAAAGGGCGGATTGATCGGCGCACACCGCGGCCACCGCGCCAATTTCCCGGAAAATACCATGGCTGCATTTCAGGATTGTCCCGGCCGATGCGACTTTATAGAACTGGATGTACGTTTCAGCAGCGATGGCGTTCCGCTGGTATTTCACGATCACACGCTCGAACGGACGACCAATATCCATCGTTGCGGTTTGTTTCCCGGCCGCGAGGACCATCGCATCGAAACCTTTAGCTATGCCGAACTACAACATCTGGATCTCGGCAGCTGGTTTTATGACGCAGATCCTTATGGTCAAATCGCTGCAGGTCAGGCCCTGGTGCCCGCAATCGATGAGCGCAGGCAAACCATTCCGGACCTGGACTCGGTGCTGACTTTTATTCGCGACAATAATCTGGGCGTTAATGTCGAGATCAAATCCCTCCATAAAAACACCCTTGCCAGCGCATTAAGAATAATACAATCAATCCGGGAGCACCGTCTTTTGGACCAGTGTGTTATTTCCGCCTTTGACCACAGTATTTTAAAATTGCTCAAGCGTCAGGACTCTGACATCACAACCGCGGCACTGGTCGAGGGTTATCACCCTGATCAGCTGGAGCATTACCTGGGCGACATCGGTGTAAGTGGTTACCACATCAGTGATGATCTGGCCAAACCGGAACTTTTCGAACGGCTACAAAAGTCAGGTTTTTTTGTCAGCGTCTATACAGTCAATTGCCCGGAACGCAAACAGGCGTTGATCGACATGGGTGCCGGAGCCGTCATAACGGATTTTCTGGACTAAAAGGGGGCGGTGCTTGCGTTTAGCTTAAAGAATCGGCATTAAGTCCATACCACAAGTATGGGAACTGCTGTTTTTTTCTGCACCAAACTAAGGCAAAGCGAAACCCTGCCAAACAGCAATAATCAGCAAGGGGTGAAAAAACGTTGCCCGAGGCCGCTAAAACACTGTGTTTAACGGAATTTTTTTGGTGGCATTAATAAATTCATGGCTGATTTAGCAAATAATTTGCAATCCATTAATGTTAATTACACCGTTTGTTCCCTAAACTCCACATCAGTGTTTTCTAATATACCAAGGAGATTTACGTGTATCTTGATGCGCTTACACTATCAGGCGGGCTGATTGCGCTACTGATAGCGATTGCAGTAGTCGTGGTTCACTGTCCATTTTGCAAGCAGGATTAACCCGCTAACACCAGTTTCAGGCCCGGCCGCCTTGCGATACGCCAGACGGCCGGGCTTCCGAAATCCGCCCTACAACTCACCCCAACGTCTGCGCCGGCGAAGTTTCGGCAGAATCAGACCAATCAATATCCCGACAATCACCACGCCGGCACCACGGATAAACCAGTCCTGCTTGGTATTATCCCGATAGGCGCGATTTTCGGTGGCCAATGCTTCCTTTTCGCTGTTCAATTGCTCGACCTGTTTGCCGAGTGCGACATTTTGGCGCTTGATCGACATGACATCGGCCGTGGCTTCCCGGATACCGGAAAGCTCATCGCCCAACTGCTGTTTTTCCGACTCCAGGCTGTTGATCTGGCCGGACTGGTCCTGACTGAGTGATTGCAGATCGACGAGCCGGGTTTCCAGTTTGGCAATGGTCTGGCGCAGTTGCTGGTTTTCCGCGCTGACCGCGTCAATCTGTTCACGCGCCGCAGGCTGATCCATCAGATAACGGCTCAGGATATAACCTTCCGTACCACCAGGGGTGCGGACCTTGGTATACCCGGAACTGGTCTCCTCCAGCTTCTCCAGTGCATCGCCACTTCGGACCATTCGCAAGATCTGGAATTTGGTCCCGTCACCCCGCCGCAGACTGGCCTCGAGTCTGTCCGAAACATACACGGTTTCCGCCAGCGCACCCGCACTGATTCCCAGTAGCACCAGTGTCAACACTAATCCCCGGCGGAAAAAGCGCGCACGGGAGGTCTGCACCCGGCTGCGGCAGCACTGACAAGTCGGTTCTTGAGAGGATGTCATTCGCGGGTCACGCGTCTCTAAAACAGTTTTTTTCATCGGTCTTTAGCT
>JAGRHW010000134.1 GCA_020444765.1 Gammaproteobacteria bacterium
CTTTACCCGTCATTCCCGCGCAGGCGGGAATCCAGCAAGGGACTGTCCAACGGAGGCAATGGATCTCCGGCTAAAGCATTCGGGGATGACGAAGTGAATGCATGGCGGTGTGTCGTTTTACACGTGCTTCCCAAGCCCTGCCTGACCACTGATTGCCTCGATAATCTCCTCAAGTCTGGTAACGCCGAGGTCGGTCAGTTCCGGCCACGAAAAATCGCCGTTGGTGTCGAAGTGTACGGTGGTGACGTCGGCCGCACGGCCGGCCAGCAGGTCGAATTTGAAATCGCCGATCATCACAGCGTCCTGGCGGGGTGCGTTCCAGGTTTTCAGTAAATGCTCAATGCCTGCCGGGTCTGGCTTGGGCGGGCCGAATTCCCGCCCGAGTATGTTGTCGGTTTGAAAATAATCGAGAAGATTGCAGGCAGCCAGTGTGATTGACGCCAGTTCCGTGCTGTTGCGCGTGAGTATGCCGAGTGAATAACCCCTGTCGGCAAGTGCCTTCAGCAAGGTGTCGGCGCCCGGTTGCGGTCTGGCGTTTTTCGCGTAGTCGATTTCCAGCGTGTACAGGCGCTCCAGCAAGCCGGCCTGTTCGTGAGCGGGGCGGGCGCTGATTGATTCCAGAATCGCCTTGTCCGGCGGCAGGCCAAGCTGTTCACGCATATGATCGAAATCATGAACCGCGACGGTCAAGGTGCCGTCCATATCGAAAATAAAATGCTTTTTGTGGCGTAATGGCATTGGCTGTTATCCCCGTCTTCAGGCCGGACAAGATACCGGGCCCGGATCTGATTGCCAAGTGTGTGCAGGGGCGGCATACTTGCGCGTCGAAATAAAGGGGCTGGCTGCCATGAATATTGTCAAAGATACCGTCGTTACCTTTCATTACCGCCTGAGTGACGCCGACGGTCAACAACTGGAGGATTCACACGACCAGGATCCGGTCGCTTATCTGCACGGACATAACGCCATGCTGCCAGGCCTGGAAGCCGGTTTCGACGGCAGGGCTGAGGGCGACAGCTTCAGTGTCACGCTTGCTCAACCCTACGGCCCGCGTCGCGCCGGTACCGTTCAGCGGGTGCCGATCAAGCATCTGGCGAGCAAGCAAAAGCCTCGTGTCGGACAGCCCGTGGTGGTCAATACCGATCAGGGGCCGCGTGAAGTGATGGTCGTCAAGGTCGGCCGCTTCAATATCGACGTCGACACCAATCATCCCTATGCCGGCAAGGTGCTCACCTACGAGGTGGATATTACCGGGGTCAGGCAGGCGACCGACGAAGAGCTGGCGCACGGACATGCGCATGGCGTGGGCGGGCATCAGCACTGAAAAATAAACAGCTGCCTTATGGAAACCTCGATCGTGCAGCTTGTAAAGCTGGAAATCGTCCAGACCCTGGGTTTGTCAAAGGACGCCTTGCATGTCTACGTGGGACTGGCGGTTTTTATGCTCGTGGTGGCGGCAAAAAAGTCTGTCCGCTCAATGCTGCCGTGGCTGGCGGTATTGGCCGTGGCGGTTGTCGGAGAAATCCTCGACAGGAGAGATGATATTGCAAGCCTTGGCCACTGGCGTTGGACAGCCAGTTTGCATGATGTGCTCAATACGCTTTTCTGGCCTACCGTGCTGATGTTGTCGGCCAGGCTTGGCATTATCGGGACGGGCGGCGATTACAAACTTTGAAGGGTGGTGCGGTTGCTTGGTCTCGCGTGGATATCTGAATCCGATCCGACACGGAATTCAAACAGTCTTTATACCGGTGCTTCAATGTTTGTTTCTTCGTCAAAGCCGGTGACCGGACTTAATTGAGTCCTGTGGCGGATCGGATTGATATGACTGCAGCCAGTATTATTTGACTGACTGCATTTTCTCCTGCAGGTCGGCAGGGACTTGTTCAAGCGATACGATCGACAGGCTGTCGCCGGAAGAGCTTGTGGCGTTTGAGTTCATCGACTCGTTAATGGCCTTGGGGCTCAGTGTGTACATATCACCGTTCAGGGGGTCGACGATGAGCCAGCCGATAAGGCCTCCGAATAAAAGGTTGCCGCCGATATACCAGCCGTTAACGTGGCTGTTGACCACGATGTCCTGGCTTGTAAATCCGTCTTTTTCCAGCTTCACGGTATATTCTTTACCACCGAAATAGCTGCCGTCGCTTTTTGCAAGATTTACCGTTGTCGGCGTTGTTCCTTCGAAGATGGTTGTGCCTTTCTCATCAACAATGGATATTTTCGCACCCGCCGGTTCAGAGTTGATAGGCAGCAATTGCTGTGGGCTACCAATAATTGTCGCGCAGCCCGCCAGCAGGCTTGCCAGAATAATAGATACCAGGGAATACTTTCCGTGTGATTTTTTCATTGTGCTGTCTCAAAAAAATGAATGCATCTTTGTCTAGAAAGATGTATGCCATAGTCATAAAACTAAACGAAAAAATCCTGCAAGCGCGGTCCTGAGGTCTGTTAAATCCTGTTTATCGGTGCGAAACAGTTAATTGGCGGATTCTCCCTGTCAAATTGTAACTACCCTAATTGCCGGATTCAGACTATGTTATAGTATAACAATAGTCATGACCGGGATCAGCGCGCTTGCAAGCTATCTCCCGGAACCCTGCCTAACGAGTTTCGTTGACTGCGTATGCACCTACAATCGCTGAGCACCTTTCGTCCGACCCGCTATCGCCGTATGGTCGTGTCGGCTGCGATAGCTTTGCTTTTGTGGGGGTTATGGGTATTTTCCACGCACACGCATGATGATCATGCGCACGCCGAGGACGTTGAATGCGTGTTATGCGATTTCGGCCTGCATAACGCCGCTGCCTTGCCGGTCGCCGGATTGTCGCTGCCACCTGAGTTGCCGGAGCGGATTTCCGACGCATTTCCCGAATCAACTTTCATCAGCACGCAAATCCGTTTACATGATGTCCGTGCGCCACCACCTGTCTCCTGACACCTGTTTTTCCGGATTCAATTAATACGCAGGCAACTCCACAGGCCGTGATCGAGCGGCGCGAGTCTTTGCCTGTCGAGGAGATAAAACTATGCGCTTTACCCGTTTACCCGCATTTATTTTACTGACCTGCGGAGCAGCCTCTTTCGCTTATGCGGAAGAACAACGCCATCATGAGGTACATGAACATGGCGGTGGTGAACTCGACGTGGCTGTTGAAGGACAGACTCTGTTGATCGAGCTTTCCATGCCGGCGATGAATATCGTCGGTTTCGAGCATCCCGCCAACAATGACGAGGAGCGCGCCGAAATTTCCCGCGCCATCGGTCTGCTCGAGGATGGTATGCAGCTGTTTGCACCCAGTCCGGCTGCCGGCTGTAGCCTACTTGAAGCCCACGTCGAATCGGCTTTGCTGGAAAATCACGACGGGCATCATGATGAACATGAGCACGAGGGTGAGCACGAACATGAAGGCGAGCACGAACATGAACATGAACATGAACATGAACATGAAGAAGGCCAGGTTCACGCCGATTTCGATATCAGCTATGAATTCAAATGTGAATCACCGGCAGAGCTGGACAGCCTGACGGTGTCGCTTTTCGAGCAGTTTCCCGGTACTGAGCATTTACGTACTCAGGTGATTACGCCGAACGGTCAGACCGGTAAGGAACTCAGCGCCGGGGACAAGGTTCTCGAGCTGAAATAGTCACTGCAAACTGCAAGGGGGTGCTTAGCCATCCCTTTGTCAAGGAGCATCAGGATGGGCGCGGATACCGAAGTCATCACCATAGAGGATTTACGCTTTCACTGGCGCAAGGGCGATGCGCCGGTGCTGGATATTCCGGCGCTGCGCGTCAAGCAGGGCGAAACCGTGTTTATCAAGGGCGCGAGCGGCAGCGGCAAGAGCACCTTGCTGAGCCTGATCGGTGGTGTGATGTTGCCGCAGTCCGGCGTCGTTTCAGTGCTCGGCCAGCGGCTCGATGCGCTGAGCGGTTCGAAGCGCGATGCATTCCGCGCCGAGCATATCGGCTTTATCTTTCAGATGTTCAACCTGATTCCCTATCTGCCGGTCATCGACAACGTCTTGCTGCCGTGCCGGTTTTCCGCGCGCCGTAAAGGCAATATCGAACAACGCGGCCGCAAGCCGAAAGACGAGGCGGCGCGTTTGCTGGAACATCTCGACCTTGCCAGCAGCTTGCTGCAACGGCCGGTGACGGAACTGAGCGTCGGCCAGCAACAGCGGGTGGCGGCGGCGCGCGCGCTGATCGGCGGTCCCGAGCTGGTGATTGCCGATGAGCCGACCTCGGCGCTGGATGCCGATCGTCGCAGTGGTTTTCTGCAGCTGTTGCTGAAGGAATGCTCTGAGCAGAATACAACTCTGGTATTCGTCAGCCATGATTCGGTGCTGGAAGCGCAATTCGATCGCAGCATACAACTCGCTGATATCAACCGCGCCGCGACCTGAGGTAGACGACGATGCATATCCTGATTCTGGCGATCAAAAGTATCCTCAATCGAAAATTCACCATCGCACTGACGATTTTCTCGATCGCACTCAGCATCATGCTGTTGCTTGGTGTGGAGCGTTTGCGCAACGACGCGCGCGAAAGTTTCGCCAACACCATTTCTGGCACGGATCTGATCGTCGGCGCCCGCAGCGGGCCGGTGCAGCTGATGTTGTATGCGGTTTTCCGGATCGGCGATCCGACCAATAATGTTTCCTGGGAAAGTTATCAGGACATCAAAAACCAGCGTCTGGTCGACTGGACCATTCCAATTTCGCTTGGTGATTCCCACCGTGGTTTTCGGGTGCTCGGCACTAATCCGGATTATTTTAATCATTATCAATACGGCGGCGGCCGGACGCTTGCGCTTGCCGAAGGCAGCCGGTTTGACGATGTTTATGACGCAGTGCTTGGCGCCGATGTCGCCCGGGAACTGGGTTACAGCCTCGATCAGGAGATCGTGCTGGCGCATGGCACCGGCGAGGTCAGCTTTGTAAAACATACCGACAAGCCGTTTCGGGTGGTCGGCATACTGGAAAGAACCGGCACGCCGGTTGATAGAACCGTGCACGTCAGTCTGGAAGGAATCGAGGCGATCCATATCGGCTGGGAGAGCGGTGCGCCGACGCCTGGGCGGCAGGTCGGCGCCGAGCAGGCTCGTCGGATGGATCTGCAACCGAAGAGCATTACCGCGGTACTGGTCGGTCTGAAATCGCGGATCGCGGCTTTCCGCGTTCAGCGTTTTATCAATGAATACCCCGAGGAGCCGCTGCAGGCGGCGCTGCCCGGCGTGGCGCTGCAGGAACTGTGGGACACCATGGCCATCGCCCAGAAAGCCTTGCTGGTTATTTCGGTGCTGGTGGTGCTGGTGGGTATCAGCGGTATGGCGACCGCGATTCTGACCAGCCTCAATGAACGTCGCCGCGAGATGGCGGTGTTGCGTTCGGTGGGCGCACGGCCCTGGCATATCTTTGCGCTGTTCGTCGGCGAGGCCGGCGTCGTGATGCTGATCGCCTCGATAATCGGCGTGGCGGCGCTTTATGCCGCGCAATTCATTGCCCGGCCGATCATCCAGGCGCAGCTTGGACTTTTTATTCCGATTCATCCACCATCGTCACATGAACTGCTGCTGCTGGCAGCGGCAATCGGCGCGGGCCTGCTGGTCGGCCTGATTCCGGCCTATCGCGCCTATCGGTATTCTTTGGCTGATGGTATGACTATCCGGCTTTGACCGGACTCCGACAAGAGACAGGACTATGTTGAAATTACGCGTAACGCTACTGACGACGGCACTGCTCGTCATGCTCGGTTCGGCCTTTCAGGCAACCGCCGCCGATCTCCCTGGAGTGCAGGAACTGGAATGGTTCGATCTGGTTCCGGAAGGTTATAACCCCGACAAAATCATCGAGGAGTATCAACAAAAATACAAGATCGACGAACTCGATGATGACGATCCGCTGATCGTCGAACTGATGGGCAAGCTGAACGAAGTCTGGAAAATGTCGCCGGTCAATCCGGTGTTGAATGGCAAGACCGTCAAGCTGCCGGGTTATGTCGTGCCGCTGGAAACCGACGGCCAGAAAGCCTCGGAATTTTTGCTGGTGCCTTATTACGGCGCCTGTATCCACGTTCCGCCGCCGCCGTCAAACCAGACGGTCTATGTCACGACCAAGGACAAGGAAGGCGCGGCGATCCGTCAATTGTTCGATGTGGTGTGGGTCACCGGCGTCATGAAGACCGAAAAGCTCAGCACCGATATGGCGGATGCCGGTTATGTGATCGAGGCGAGTAGCGTCGAACCTTATCAATAAACGTTTGCCGGCCGGTTTCGATCGCGATCGTCCCAATCCCAAAAAAAGCGGCTGCCCCCGCGTGAGGGCAGCCCCGGTTTTTGCCAAAGTCAGGAATGGTCAGCCTGCTGTCAGCTTTGCCGGTTTTCCGGATTGCTGGACATAAAACTGTCGAACTCTTCCTGGTCCGCGCGGCGTCTGGCATTAGCGCGCCAGGCGTGAAAACGCTCCGCACGATTACGTATCTCTTCCTTGATTTCATGGATCCGGTCGTACTGGGTCTGCTGGTATTCGCGAAACACCACATTATCGCTGTGCACGCGCGGCTCGCTGTGGCCGCCGGGTTTGTATTGCTCCCATTTGCTGCGCACCGCGCCCGGCAGATCCTGAATCGGATAACCGGCCAGCGTCCAGAACAAAATACCGAGGCCGAGTGGCGGAAACAGCATAAAGCCCACGACCATCGCGAAAATATTCGCCGCCGACCAGTGGCCTCTACCGCAGGGGCTGGCGTGTTTGCGCGAGAATATCGGGCCCTGCGCGTGGTTCGAGTGTGAATGATGTGTCGATGACATTTTCTATACCTCATCTCCGGGTTAACAACATACGCGCAGCCGCTTGATTACTGCGTTTGCGCCGGTTCAACCTCGTCAACCTGTTTAATGTTAACGCTGTTCACATGTAATTTACGCACTTTCAGCTGGTTTGGCAATAGCCTTGCGTAAAAAAAGTGAACATTGTTAACATGGAGCTTAAGCTAAGCCATGCCGGCCTAGCATTGACGGACCCCGATGACATGAAAAGCGGAAACAGACCTTATCACCACGGCAATCTTGCCGAATCGCTGCTCGACGCGGTGGATGCCATCGCCAGCCAGTTCGGGCTGGAGGCGGTGACCTTGCGGGCCTGCGCCAAACGGGTCGGCGTTTCACCGTCATCGGCGTTTCGTCACTATGCCGACAAACGCGCCTTGCTGACGGCGTTTGCTACGCGTGCGCTGCATCAGCTTGCCGGCAATATGGGAGCGGCCAAACAGCGCGCCGCCGAGGAGGGTAGCAATGCTTTTTTCGCGGTTGGCATGGCGTACCTTGAATTTGCGCTCGACAAGCCGGCGTTCTTTCGCGCCATGTGGCGCGAGGAAACCATCTATGCGCAGGATGAGGATTATCTGCAGGCGGCCAACAGCCTGTCCGCCTATCTTAAAGAAGGCTTCGTCAGCACTATCGAGGACGAAGATCCGCATGACTTCAGTCCGCAGGAGTTGCTGGCCTGGTCGGCGGTGCATGGCCTTGCGAGCCTGTTTGTCGACGGTCCGGTCGGCAGCGGCAAGTCGCGGCAGGAAAAACGGCAGATGGCCGCGCAGATGTTGAAGGCGATGCAGCCGGTGTTCGAGCGTCGCTAGCCTTTCAACGGTGTGCCGAACGACTCCGGCTGTTTCGCCGGAGCATCGCCGGAAACTGTAATTTTTCACCGAATCGCGGTTTTTTTCCAACAGACCTGAGTTACCTGATCCAGCACTATAGTCACCACGGGGACACGAGCAAGTCCTTGAACTTGACCTAAACGACTATTTAATGACTATTTTTGGAGAGTGATCATGAGCGATAAATCAGGTGGAGATATCTATCAGGGCAATGCCGGACTGCAAGGTAACGCGAGTTTTCAGGACCTTAACTCACTGGGTGTGGGTGGCGCCGGTATCGTAGGCGGTGTTGGTGGTTCGGGTGCAGCTCTTGGCGCGGCCAGCCAGACTGTAAGTCAGAGCCAGAGCCAAAGCAATTCGGCTTCAGCCGGTGATGGCGGAAGCGATAATATTCATGCCGACACCACGCTGGCTGTCTGAATGAAAGAACAGGCCGGGATAATCCTGTCCCGGCCTTGTCTTTAAAAAACCGTTGCCTCGGATGCCTGTTCAGGCCACCCGTCAAAGCAGTTCAGGCGAAAATATTTCCTTGAGCCGTCCGGCTGTCATCGATAAACCAATGTGAAAAAATATTTTACAAGAATGATCCCTTGCCCGTGTTAGGTTTAATGGTGTCGTGCTTGGTATTCACTCAGTGCCGGAAAGTATCGGATTGGCTGCGTGCAAAGCCGGGTATCGGTGCTGGTGCAGGCCCGATTGGCGGGAAACAGGGCTGCCTTTACAGGCTTGCGCCATTTCTTTTACTATTCAGTCTCTTAAATATTAATCCCAGGAGTTTACAATCATGAGTGAACAAGCGGAAAAACTGGCGAAATACAAGAAGGATGCAGAAGCGCAACTGGCGCAATGTGGGGAGTCGAATATCGATGATGCGATGCTCGGTGAGCTGGTCAATAACCTGCGGCTGGTCATAGATAACAAGGATGCATTGCATGTGGCGGGCACGGATGCGGCGGAACTGGAAACCGTGCGAAAGAACTTCGTGGTCAAGAAACTGGGCGTCAGTGATCAGGAAAAAGGCAAGTCTGCCGTCGACGAGGTGGCGAAACGCATGTCCGGCATTCGCATGAAGAATCGCGCGGCATTTTACTATATGCTGAAAAAATCCCTGGCCTGAAATACAAGCCTGCAAGGAAGCAGACACAACGTTTTTCCGGGGCGATCGCCCAATGTCCGGCGATCGTCCCCTGTCTTAAGCCCGTCCGGACTCTCTTATACCATCTGCCATTTTTTCCTGGATTAAGTATTATCATGGCTATGGAAAAGGCAAGTTAGCCGTCATTCCCGCGCAGGCGGGAATCCAGCTGCGGGCTGTCCGGTGTTGGT
>JAGRHW010000135.1 GCA_020444765.1 Gammaproteobacteria bacterium
ACGAATTAAATCCGCAATCACAAAGGGCGTAACACCTCGGAAAATGGTTTTGAGATCACTCTGCGGCAATACCGATTTCAACACGAATACATTCAGCCCCACAGGCGGCGTGATCAGACTGATTTCCGTGGCGACTACTACCACGATGCCGAACCAAACCAGATCCATACCCATACTCGATACCACTGGATAAAACACCGGGACTGTCAGGAGTAACATGGAAATGGATTCCAGCACAGCGCCCAGAACGAGATAGATAAGGAGTATGACGAACAACACGCCCAGTAACTCAAACCCCAATCCTTTGATCCAATCCACCAATGTGAATGGAAAATTGGAAACATTCACCAGATTGGCAAAGATCAATGAGCCAATGAGGATAGCCATCACCGAAACCGTAGTTGCTGCGCTATCCTGTAGGGCTTCAAGAATTCGCTGCCACTTGAACTTGCCGCGCAGGATAGTCAGGAAAATGGCTCCCACCACACCAACCGCAGCCGACTCTGTTGGCGAAAACACCCCGAAGTAAATCCCACCCAGTACGATGGCAACCAGGGTCGTAAAAGCCCACAATTGTCTAACCGCAGCAACGCGCTCGTGAAAAGTCATCCTGTCGCCGGTAGGGCAGCTGCCTTCTTTGAAATAGGAAATGATCAGGATAGTCAGGCTGTACATCAGTATACCAAGCAAGCCAGGAATAATACCCGCAATGAACAACTGCCCGATGTCGGTCTCGGTGATAATTCCGTAGAACACCAGCGCGATGGAAGGCGGGATCAAAATGCCCAGGGTGCCGCCCGCGGCGATAACACCCGTCGCCATGGACTCAGAATAACCGTAGCGCACCATGGAAGGATAGGCGATGCGCGACATGGTGGCCGCCGTGGCAAAACTGGAGCCGCAAAAGGTGCTGAATCCGCCGCAAGCGCCGATGGTGGCGATGGCCAGGCCGCCGCGCAAACGGCCGATCAAGGCATAGGTGGCCGCGTACAATTCTTCCGCCAGACCGGATTTGGCGACGATGTTCCCCATGAGGATAAACAAGGGAATCACCGCAAATTCATAGGAGACCACCGTCTCCGAGGCAATGCTGCCCAATTGGCTGAACGCCGGCGCCCAGCCCTGGTAATAGGCCAGCCCCACCACACCCACCGTGCCAGTGGCAATGGCGATGGGCACCCGCAAAAACAACAGCGCGAACAGCGCCCCAAATGCAATCAACATCTCCATGGCACTTAACTCGCTTCTTCGTTATGACGACGGGGGGCACTGACCACCAGGCTGATCCAGGCAATGGCCGCGAAAATACTGATGGCCAGCAGCACCTTCCATTTTTCGATGCCCAGGAACATAAACACATCACCGAAGCGCTTGGATTCCTGCACCTGTTGAAACAGCGACAACACCAGGGTGGTGAAAAACGCACACTCCAGCAGATAGACAAACCAGAACACCACCTTGCCAAAAGTGCCGACATAGAACTTGTCGAGCAGGTCGATGGTGACGTGGCTGCGGTTTTTGTGAACGTGGTAGAGCCCGGCGTAGAACATGACGCCCAGCGAAATGGCCACCACCTCGTAGGAATACCCCAGCGGCGTGGCAAAGAAAGTGCGCCCGACAATGTCGGCAAAAATAATCAAAGCCATCACCAGCGCAGCCAGGATGGCAATTTTCGAACACACGCGTTCGAGAACCGAAAGAATGGAAACTGACATTGGAAAAGTCCCGGGGTAAAACCTTCCCGTTCACCCAGGAACGGGAAGGCAGCGCGCGGCTTTATTGCATGGATTTGAGCTCAGTCTGGTAGTAGTCCATGGCTTCCTGACCATTGACCCCGGCTTTCTCCGCCGCTTTAAACCATGCTTCCCGGTGAGGCGCGAAGACTTTTTCCAGTCCCTGGATCAGCTCGTCACTGGCCACCTGATAGTCATCGCCCAGACGCGCTTTCAAGGCTTCACGCGCCTTCACGTCATTTTCTTCCCACAACTTGCCCATGCGTGCCGACAGTTTTTCACCCGCCAGATCCATAATGGCCTTGCGGTCGGCTTCGCTGATTTTTTCCCACTTGCCTTTGTTGATGATGACGAAGGCAGAGTTGGAATAGAGACCGCCCGGAATCTGCGTCACGTGATGAATGTACTGATCCACCTTTAATCCCGTCAGAAACTCATCCGATAGAGCGGTGCCATCAATCACCCCACGAGACAAAAACTCTCGCAGCTCGGACACTGACCCCGCAATAGGCGTGGCCCCTAACTCCTTAAAAGCGCCAGACACAACTTGAGTTTGCACTCGAATCTTCGCCCCCTTGAAGTCGCCGATTTTGCTAATGGGCCGATCCTTCATATGCAAATTACCACCTGAAGTCACGTGTACTGCCAGTGTAACCACATCATCGTGCATACCCGCGGGCTCAAAGTACTTTTTAAAGACCCGCCAGTACGCCGCAGAGCTTTTTTCCACATCCATGTTGTCAAACGGGAATTCCAGCATTTCACTCAGAGGAAACGCGCCAGGTGTATAGCCATGTGGTCCCCAGGCGACATCAGCGATTCCGCTGGTTACCGCTTGGTAGTTTCGGTTGGGAGGAGCGAGGGGCTTGGCCGAAGGCTGAATCTTTACGCGCCCTTCAGTGGCTTTTTCAACTTCGGTAAAAAAGTGTCCTAAGCCATCGACTTGTGTCCAATGGGTTGGGGGCAGGTACTGATTGTAGCGCAGCACCAGGGAATCGGCGGCCTGAGCCGTTGTCAGCGATAGCAGGGCCCCGCAAGCCAATGCCACCTTTGTCAAATTTTTTTTCATGCTCATTGCTACTCCTCATGTTTTTGTAATCGGCTTTCGCGGCACGCAAGTGCGCATCTCTGCATGTTTACGTCTCTGAAAACCCGCTGTGTGGCCTGGGCCACTTCTCTTTGTTCTGGCCTTTAGAGCCAGAGGGGTTGATGCACGACGCCTTCGCTTAAACGAAGGCGTCGCTGAAAAAGTGCTCCGGTTTCAAACCGCGCAGACCGATGAAATCGCGTCGCGCCGCTTCGACGACCACGGGTGCGCCGCAGACATAGGCCTCCACGTCTGACAGGTCTTCACGGTCATCCACCACCGCTTGATGCACGAAGCCCGTGCGCCCGGACCATTGGTCCGCTTCAGCGGCTTCGGACAACACCGGCACATAGCTGAACCAGTCCAGGGTGTCTGCCCACTCGCGGCACAACGCATCCTCGTACAAATCCTTCAACCGGCGTCCACCCCAGTAGAGCACCACGGGACGCTGATTGCCGCGCTCAATGAGGTCTCTCATCATCCCCATGATGGGCGCGAAGCCGGTGCCGCTGGCGGTGAAGACGATGGGGCTGTCACTGTCGCGCACATAGAAAGTACCGAACGGCCCTTCCAGGGTGACCACAGCTTTGGTCGCCAACTCGTCATAAATAAAGTGGCTGACATAGCCGTCCTGCATCCGACGCACCTGCAATTCGATGGTATTGTCGCTGTCGAGGCTGGACATGGAATAGCTGCGGCTGGGATGGCCGCGTAGCGTCAGGTCCACGTACTGGCCCGGTTTGAAGCGAAACTCGACACCGGGCGCCGGTCCGATCTTGAGCACCGCCACGTCGTCGGACACCTGTTCCTTGCCCATGACCCGGCCGGCGAACTTCTGCACGCTGATGCCATCCAGCTCGGTTACTTCCGGTGCCTCGATGGTCAGGTCGCCGGTGGGCAGCGCCTGACACATGAGTCCGGTCTCACCGGCTTTGTCGCTGTCGGCCAGCGACAGGGCGTCTGGATCGGCGTAACGAACCGCACCGGATTTGATCGGCGCGCGGCACTCACCACACTGCCCATCACGGCAACTGTGCTTGAGCGTGATGCCTGCCTTGAATGCAGACTCGAGAACGCTGGCGTCCGCCTCGGCTTTAAATGACTTGCCGACCGGTTCAATGTTGACCTGATACGCCATCACACTAACCCCTGTTCAAGCATGTCTTCCTGACTTTTCGCTGCGAGGTCTTCGGGTGCATCCGTAATCTTGAAGACGTTAATGCATGTCCGGCACTCTTGATGGTCAAGGCCGAGACATCCCCAGCTATCAAGCTCAATTTGTGTGGAGCATCAAACATGTTCTTCCTATTATGTGGTTGGCTTGGCTATACGCTCTTCGAGATCCCCTGGTCAGAGGGTATCTTTGGCCAGTGCTCGCAATTGCACCCGGTCGAGCTTGCGAGCCGGTGTCATCGGTAATTCATCGACAATGAAAATCTCCGAAGGCACCTTGTAGCCCGGCAACTCGGAAGCGCAATAGGCACGAATATCCTCCGCCGACCCGTTTCCACGCATCACTGCATAACAAACGACTCGTTCACCACTGCGTTCGTCAGGTACGCCGACCACACCTACGGCAACCACGCCGGGATAATGCAGAACGCATTCCTCTACCTCACGCGGGAAAACGTTGTAGCCTTGGTGAATGATCAAATCCTTACGACGATCAGTGATAGTGAGGTAACCGTCCGCATCCATCGTTCCGATGTCGCCACTATATATCCAGCCGTCACGTATCGTCCGAGCAGTTTCCTCGGGGTTGTCCTTGTATTCCAGCATCATCTGCGGGCCACGAATGCGGAGTTCCCCAGGCATGTCAGGCGGCATGACTTGCATTCCGGTGTTGAGGTCGACCACCTGAACCTCGGTATTCGGTACCGGGCGGCCCACGGTTCCTGTGCGAGGGCCATGCTTGTCATTATTGACCGAGATCGGGGCGACTTCGGTCATTCCCACTGCCTCTACGATGCGTACTCCAGTGGCCTCGGTCCAGCGTTTATGCACAGCCGCCGGAAATGGGGCGCCACCGCCAGGGCATACTCGCAGCGCCGAAAAATCGCGATCAGCGAAGGTTTCGTCTGCCAACAGCGCCTGATAGATGGCCGGTGGGCCGCCTCCCAGAACTGAAACGCGCTCTTCCTCCATCAGCGCGACTACGTCGGCAGGATGGAACTTTTCCGGCAAGATCAGCGAACAGCGATTGACCTGCGGATTGAGCACCGCCATGACCAAGCCCCAGACATGGGAGAAGGGTGCCAATGCCAACCAGACATCACCGTCCTCGGTCGGCCAACACCATTCCATCCGTTCGACGGTGGCCATTAGCGTGCGATGGCTGTGGCGAATGCGCTTCGGCACTCCGGTCGTACCTCCGCTGAACAGGTGGACCGCATCATCATCAGGGTTGGCATTTGCAGGCAACTCACCTATGAAATCCGCGCGTATCGAGAGTGTTGCATCATCCAGCACCAGCTCGGGTCCGTCGGAAATACCTGGTACTGCAGTTATCGCAAGGGCAACATCGAAGTGTGAGATTGTTTGGCGCACGCCCGCCACAGGTACGGCAAAATTCACCGGCGTCGGCACGCCTCCTCGCGCTATCACAGCATAGAAAGCCGCGATGAAGGACGCAGAGTTCGGCATATAGAATACAACACTGCGACCTGGCAGATCATCGGGAAGCTCCTTGGCGATGGATGCGACAATCCGTCCCATTTGCCCGTAACTGAAATCCACCTTGTCAGTCTTCACGAAGCGCCGTTCCGACACCGCAGCCACGTTCTCAGAAAAGAGGTTGAGCAGCGTGGGTCCATAGGCCCCTGGTACAAAATCATTCCATGCTTGTATCATTTTGCATCTCCCCCTTGTGATGCTGTATCGCTAGGGCCCGCCATCATGACATGATTACTAATAGGCTCTTCGTCGCCGTCTTCTAAGAGCCAAGGACCAGATAACCACCACGTTTCACCACCGTAGCTGGTGTCATTCCATTCGCCATTGCACCGTTCGGCCATAACGCCCTGTACCGGGCGTGCTTCTCCGAACCGGCATTCCCACCAAGCCCTTACATAACACGAATACTTCCCCACCGGAGGGTCAGATCTCAGAACAAATAAACCAACCTCGCACTGACTTACGCTGACAGATGTCTTGGGCATCCGCTCACAAACCATGCCTCCCATATAGCCTCCTAAACTCAATTCTCGTTGTCTTTACTTACATAAAATGCCGACGTCTCCGCGCCTCGACCTAAACCTTTATTACCCTCCAGACCAATGCAGAGTTTCTTGCTACCTGTGCCTGAAACTCTTGATGCACGAAAACTCCCAAAACCCCGCTCAAGTGGTCGCTATGGCAAATAGCTACGCGCTTTTCCCCAAGCAACTGTGCAGGCCATCTGAAATTCGGTACTCAGGGTCTGGGTGATTACCGCCGCATCTTGTAGGGCGCGGATATTGCCCACTCCCTGGCCGGCGGACCAGACGTGTTTCCAGGCTTTATTCTGGCTGGCGATATTGCCGGAGAAGTCCGCTGCCGCGTTTTCGTCCGGGGTAAAGCCCGCCTGTTCCAGACTCGCGCGCAGCCAGTTGGCGCGCACGCCGCTGACCTTGTCCGACTCGATAATGTCCTGGATACCGGCGTCTACCAGCATCTGGCGATAGTCGCCGCTGACCATGCTTTCGGCGGCTGGAATATAACGCGTACCGGAGACCACAAAATCCGCCCCGGCGGCCAGCATGGCCAACACATCCGCGCCGCGTGACACGCAGCCGGCGATGCCCAGCGGGCCATCCCAGAATTCCCGCACCTCGGCCAAAAACGCCAGCGGGTTGTAAATCCCTGTGTGGCCGCCGGCACCGTGGGTGACGAGGATCAGGCCGTCTACGCCCGCCTCAACCGACTTGCGCGCCATGGCCGGCGTGATGACATCGGCCAGCACTTTGCCGCCATAGCCTTTTACCGTGTCCGTGACCCGCGCCGGAGACCCCAGCGCCGTGGAGACCAGCGGTGGCTGAAAGGTTTTCACCAGCGCCATTTCGTCATCAAAACGGTCATAGGTGCGGTGAACAATCATGTTCAGCAGCCAGGGCAGGCCCTCGGGGCGCAAGGCTTCGTCGATCTGCTGTAACCACTGTTCCAGGTCGGCCACGGTGCGCGCATTGGCCGCCGGCAGGCTGCCGACCACACCGCTGCGCGCGCTGGCGATGGCCAGTTCCGGCGTAGACACCAGAAACATGGGCGCCACCAGCAAGGGCAGCGCCAATGGCTGTTCAGGCAGCAGGGCGTTCATCGCGCGCTCCAACCGCCGTCGCTGTGGATCACCGAACCGGTGGTCAGCGGAGACAGTTCATTGGAGGCCAAGAGCACATACAGCGCAGCATGGTCTTCAGGACGCGCCACTTTTTTCAGAGGCACAGCGCCTGCGGCGTTGTCGTGGAAATCGCGAATGTGGTTCAGCGGCCGGGCACGATCGGAAATGCCATCAATGGATTTCAATGCCGTGTCGGTGGCACCGGGTGAC
The DNA here is from genome assembly GCA_020444765.1 of Gammaproteobacteria bacterium. Next base: position 7,343 of record JAGRHW010000135.1, read on the forward strand.
ACGCCATTAACACGAACCTCCGGGGCCATTTCGTGGGCCAGTTGCTTGATCATGCCTGCCACCGCGTGTTTCGAGGTGACGTACAAAATGCCACCGCCGCCGGGATAAAAACCGGAATTGGACACGGTGAGAATGATGCTGCCCTGGTTTTTCACCAGCTGCTCCTGCGCGGCGCGCACGCCGTTGAGGTAGCCCAGCACATTGACGTCGAACAGCCGCTGGAAATGCGCGGACAGTTCTTCGGGCGCGATTTTGCGCAGCGGCGTAAAGTAATCAAACAACGCCGCATTGCCGACAAAAATATCCACCTTGCCGAAACGCGACACGGCGGTTTCCACCGCGCGTTGATTGTCTTCCCACACGGTTACGTCGCCCTGAACGGCACTCAGGTCATGCGGGTAGGCGGCTGCCAGACTGTCCAGGCGCTCCTGATTGAGGTCCAGCACCACCACTTTGGCGCCTTCGGCCACGAAACGCTCCACCACCGCCCGGCCGATGCCATCGGCACCGCCGGATACAAAAGCCACCTTGTTTATCAACTGTTTCATGGTTTACAGGAAAGTGTTGATGTTCTTGCAACCCAACGTGGCGTTGGGAATCAGAATCAGGCGCTTGCGGATCTTGTAGCTGTCACCAGCCGGCGTCAGCACGTCGCGACGGCGACCATGGATCACATACTGTTCGTCCAGACCACGACCACGTACACTCTGGAATACCGAGTGAACAATCAGGTCGTCGGCTTCGGGAGTCTGGAAGACTTCAATATTGCTTAGCGTATGTACATTACGCGTACCCGGATTTTCCGCCCAGGCAGAACTCTGTTGAAAACGGCTGACACGTCGGCGCAGATCGCGCAGGCTGTCATCAAAATAGGCCATATGCGAAGAATCGTAAAAACCTTCGCTCAGCAGGTTTTCACGGCGTCGGTTTTCGATGCCGGGCATGGCGTAGTGCACGTCTTCGGCAAACAGCTCCAGCCATTCGTCAAAGCGCTCTTCGTCCAGCAGGCGGTATTCCTGCTTGAGGAACTGGGAGACCTTGTAATGAACCTCCAGCGCAGCCGGGTGCCGCTGATCGTTCAGGCTATTCATCATTGACCAGCCTCCTTTTTGCCCTTGTTGCGATCAGGGACATCTGCCCAGGATGGGGCGTTGAGGTGATCAAACCAATACTGATAAAAAGCACGTGAGTTGGCTTCGTTGAGCTGACCTTTGTATACATTGCCAGGCAAATCAGCATCGGCCATGAAGCTATCCATGCCCAACCCCATGAACAAATCCTGCTGCGCGGATATCAGCCCCTTGGCAGTTCTGGTGCAGTACTCCCAGTTTTCGCCGTCGTCCATTTCGAACACACCGGTGGGCGAAAAGGTCATCATGACGCCACGGCGCCACATGTTCTTGATCTCCTGTGGCGCGCTTTTATTCACTACAACCCAGGTGTAGAGCTCCATTTTGTTGGGTCCACGGGGCTGCCAGATCCGCACGGTGTTTTGCCCCGGCAGGAAGGAGAAGTTGGGAAAAATGGTGCAGGAAGATACCGAACCAATCATATTGGAACGGAATTCACCCAACCGCTCCACGACGGAGGGTTTGATGGTATGCAGGTATTTGTTGAGGGCA
>JAGRHW010000136.1 GCA_020444765.1 Gammaproteobacteria bacterium
CTATTTGAAACGTTCAGCAAATGCCCTGGCAACAACAGGATGAACGAAATCCGATACATCGCCGCCGTTGCCCGCGATATCCCGCACAATGCTGGACGACAGGAAAGTGTACTTGTTTGACGCGGCAATAAAAACCGTTTCAAGATTGTGGTCAAGCTGCTTGTTGACCTCGGCAAGTTGCACCTCGTATTCGAAATCGGAAATCGCCCGCAGACCTCTGACGATCAGCGTCGACTGCCATTTCTTCATATTGTCGGCCAGCAGTCCGCGGAACGGCTTTACCTCGACATTCGGCAGATGGGCAAGCACTTCCCGCGCCATTTCCACGCGTTTGTCGAGGGTAAATAAAGGGTGTTTTTTTTCGCTGGCGGCGATGCCAACGATCAAATGACCGAATAGCTGGCTGGTACGGGTCGCGATGTCGACATGACCGTTGGTGATAGGATCGAATGTGCCAGGATAAACGACGCTTACCTTCATGGAGAAAATCCCGTTACGAGACAAAGCGCAGAGATTGCCTGATTCGGCCTGCGCTGTCCACGTCAGTCTTGTGCGACAGCGCCCAGACTGAACGAACATCCAGCGCTGCTGATCAGCAGCTCCTTGCCGCAAATCTCGCCCGCGTCAACCAGTTCATAGAAAACACTGCGCGACAACAGGGCGTTCAGGCCTTCACGCACATGCACATAAGGTGAAGGTTCGCCACTGACGGGATCTTGCTCCACCCACAGGGCATGCTGGTCGTCGACCAGCAGTTCGTCGCCGACATTGGTGGTCAACACGATCAGCGGCCGTTGCTTGTCGTCGAGCAGTTGTTGCATGGAAACCACCAGAAACGGCGCATCCTCGACCTGAATCCGGAGTTTTTCGGCCGGCGTGACCAGATAAAACCCACCCTCTTCCCGACGCAGGATACCGGCGAACAGGCGCACCAGCTCCGGCCTGTTGATTTCCGCGCCGTCGTGCAGCCAGCGGCCATCACGCAGAATGCGGATATCGATCTCGCCGCAATGGTCGGGCTGCCATTGCGCCACGGGCGGGTGTTTTTGCTCACCAAGCCGGGCCAGCAGCGCTTCGAGAGTGATTGTTGATCGGTTCTGCATAGTGTTAGCCGGTTTTATACAAAGCCTCATAAAAACCGTACAGGGCCGACGACCAGTTGTCGAGATCAAAGTCATGCGCGGAGCGGCGGGATTGTTCTTTCATCGCCAGCAGCCGCGCGGGATCGTCGGCCAGTTCGCGCAGCGCCCCGACAACCTGGTCGACGCGGCGCGGCTCGACCAGGATGCCGTTGCGCCCGTCGTCGATCAACTCTGGAATGGCCCGCCAATGTGTCGTGATGATCGCCAGTCCGGCGATTTTCGCCTCGATCAGGGCGCCGGGATAGCCCTCGCCTGGGTAATAGGTCGGCATCAGAAACACATCGTGCTCGCGCAGAACGCCGATCACCTGCTCAGGTTCCAGCAAGCCCTTGTAATTAACGTTTACTACATCAAACAGGCTTTCATCGAGACCGTCATAAAACGGTCCGTAAACATCGAAAGTCATCGACGGAAGTTCACGGGCGGCGGCCAGCAGTTCCAGAACGCCTTTGCTGTTGCGGATATGACCGATAAAGACTACCCGCGGGGCGTCGGCGGACAAGCCGATATCGCTGTCGTCGCCGATATCCCGGGCGGTGGGAAACCAGGCGATATGATCATTTTTATCGGCAAAATAATCGACCAGTTGTCTGGTTTCGAGCAACAGTTTATCGGATTTGAAAAACGTCGCATCCAGCAGCTTTTGCTGAACAGGATTCAGCGCTTCGTAGTAGTCATGAAATCTGCCGCCGAACTTGCTGGTCAATACCTTTTTGCGGAACAGCCTGGCAGCCAGATAAACTGCCGGCGACAGCACCAGTGCGCCGCGGTTGCCGACATGCAGGGAAATCACATCAGCCGATTTTGCCTGGCTGAAAATTTTCCATAACAGCGGAAGAATATTTTTCGCACCGATATTGGTATTGATGACATCGAGCGTGTCTTCGCGTTTGAGCTTTTTTTGCAGCGCGCCGACCAGGGTTGAAAAGGACACCGTCGTCCCGCCATACGGTGGCGGCATGGGCCCGACAAGAAGTAATCTCATATAATGCTGAAGACTCAATCCTGCGATTGACCCTTAATTCTCCATTAGTCTTTATCAGGCCAACAGCAGCCCATTGATTATCGCTGCGCAGTCTCAGCTTGTTTATCGAACGGCGGCCCTGGCGGTTCTGAACCGGCGATAAAACACAAGTCCGGGCAATAACAGCAATCCCAGGCTCATCGCACCGGAACCACCGCCGGACGAGGTTTTATCGATCGAGCCATCGGCGTTTGTGATCTCCCAGCGAACCTCGTGCATGACCTCGTCACGACCGTCACTGACCGAAATGACGCTGGCATAAACAGCCGATTGCTTCAGTGTCCCGCTGACCTGACCGGTCTTGCCGTCGATCGCCAGACCTTTCGGCAGATTTTTCGCCGTCCAGCTTAAGGTGTCGCCGTTGGCGTCGCTGGCGGGAAAATCCTCGACGATGCGTTCGCCTTTGCGCCCGAAGATTACTTTTGCCGCCTTATCTGAAAATTCCGGCGCGGCCTCCGCCCCGGCCTGCCGCTGCAAGGCAAAGTCCCAGGCAAAGGTATCGCATTCCGTGGATGCTTTTGGATCAAGCGCAATCCGCACGGTATGGCCGGGCTTCAGATTGCCGAGGTCCGTGTCGAAACCCGCTGAGCCGCCCGGCGGCACATCGATCTGTTTATGCTGCTCGCTATCGACCAGAACCTGCAGCGCCAGACCGTCACCACAGCTGGCATTCTTGTCGAGCAGCGAACTGGCGGTAATCTGATAACGCCCGCCGGCGGCAACCTGAAAGGCAGCGACGGCATATTCAGCGTGCGTCACACCATCGGCCGGCGCGCGGCCCGCGTGCGAGGTATGTTTACCGAGGTACAGGTTACTGTCTGAATCGACCGGTTTGAAGTAACCATCCTGCAATGCGAGGCGCTGATGCTTGGCGAAGTCACTGAAATCAGCCTGAGGATTCCAGAAAAATCCCCAGCAACCGGTTTCGGAGACGCAGCTATCCCCTTCGTCAGCCGAAAACGCATCGGTATAAGCGACCAGCGATTCCTGCACCGCGAAACTTGCGACCAGGCGTACATCGTTGGCCGGCATGGTGATTTCACGTTCAGCTTCTCCCTGGTCCGACCAGCGGGCGAAGACAGCGGAATCCACTTCGGCCGGCGCCGTGAGGCGGCGCTTGCCGCCAATCAGCACACGGGTCGAAAATGGCGTGGTGATCGTTTCATCCTCGTAGAGCAACGGCAAGCCGGCGGGATACGTTTCCAGCAGTAACTTTGCGGTGCTTTTCGGTAATTCCTCGCAATAAGCCCCCTCTTCTCCACTTGCCGCTGCGTTTGACAGACAAACCCGGACAAGCAGCTTGTCGGAATGATCCGGATAGCTGAAGTTGAATGTTTCTCCACGACCTGCGCTATGCTCGGCAGATATTCCGTCGGCGCCAACAAACACAACACGCCAGAGCAACTGTTCCGCATCGGGCAATACCCCCGACGCACCGGCTTCGGCCTTTAAGACAACTTTGTCACCAACTTTGTAGGCAGATTTTCCGTCGGTTCTGCTAAAACCGATATCGGCGGTATCGGCACTGACCCGGATGGTTTTTCGCGCGATATTTTCCGCACCCCGGTTGTCCTTAACCGTCAGGCTCACCGCATAATCGCCGGCCTGCTTGAACACATGCACGGGATTCTGTTCGCCGCTCGACTCGCCATCAGCAAAATCCCAGGCATAACTGACAATCGAGCCGTCCGGATCGACGCTGCCGGCAGCGCTGAACCTTACCTCGAGGGGCGCCGTACCGGCTTCGACGGAACTTTCTATCACGGCTTTGGGCGTCAGATTGTCAGAAGCTCCAGCATCACCGGTATAACGAATCCGCCGCACCTCGCCGCTGACGATACTGGCATAATACAAGCTGCCGTCAGCACCGGCGCGTATTTCCACCATCGGCAGTACATCCTCGGCAAAATCATACTCGGTGATATTGGTCGAGTCGTCTACATCGGCATAACGTATCCAGCCTTGCAGAAAATCGGCGTAAAACAGTTTCCCCCGGTATTGTTCCGGAAACTGTTCGCCGAAATAAAAGTCTCCGACCATCGCCGAGGCTCCATCCTGGTGCGGCCAGCTTAACACCGGCGCTTCGATGTCGGGATCATCGAGATAGAATTGCTGACAGAACGGTAAATCCTCGAAACCGGGCCGGCGCAAATTGTCGCCATTTCCTCCCGAGTAACACGGCCAGGCGAAGTTCTTGCCGTAACCGCCGTTGATTTCCTCCCAAAGATCCCAACCGACATCACCGACATAAGGCACGCCGGTTTCGGGATGAATCGTCATGCTGTACGGGTTTCTCAGCCCGTAATTGACAACCCTGGACCGGTTGCTTGCCGGATCACCATCATAAAACGGATTGTCCGGCAGGCCGTTACCGGTCTCCGGATCGATGCGCAAGACCTTGCCGCGCAGGCTGTCCAGATCCTGCACCATCACGGTCAACTCCTCGATCGAGTTATAGCTTGCGCCGTCGCCGTTGCTGACGAACAGCATACCGTCCGGGGCGAAGCGCAGCGCACCGATGGTATGGGACATTTCATCGATCGGCAGGCAATCGCGGACCGGATTACCGATCGGCCCGCAGGAAGGAATCGCCGTGTCGTATTTGCCGTTCGGATCGCCAATATTGGCGAATGTGCTGTTTTTACCCAGAATAACCGTGGCACTGCCCGACAACGCACGGTTGTAGTTTTGGTTTTTGTCGGCGGTATAACGAACCAGCCGCGCAACCCGGTTACCGTTGCCGTCGAGTTCACCCGGCCCGGTAAAGCCGCTGCTCACGAGCTCCGGCGGATCATAGGTATAAAGCACGTAGATATACGGTTGTTGTGGAAACTGCGGATGCACCGCAACGCTCAACATGCCGCGGTCAACACGGTCGTTGACGATGGATTGAATATCCAGGAAAGGCTCGGCTTGCAATACGCCGTCGACGGCAACTCTTACAATACCGGCTTTTTCCACGATAAACATTCTGCCGCCGGGTGCCCAGTCAAACCCGGTAACCTGTCCGGGCAGGCCCGAGACATAGGCTTCATCGACAAAGTTTTCCGGCAGCTCGATTGCCGGGAGCGCGGAACTCAGGCATGTTGCCAAAACCACCGCCAATAACTGTCTGTACATCCTGAACCGCCCTGTTATTCTGAAAGTCAGGCCAAGGCCTGTGGAATTGGCTGATTTTACTACGACTCTTGAGCTGAAACGTGTCGGACCTCTGAACTTTGAAAACTATGCGACAGGCGTCTTATTTCTCCGCTAACTACCCGGAAAGCCGGAAGAAATTCCTCGCGCTGGCAACCAGGGCTGGCGCGACGATCAACAGCCGGGCCATGCCCGATCCGCACGGGGAAACACGCTGGTTTGTCGATACCGCCTGGCTCGGCCCTCAGAATGCGGAGAAAGCCCTGTTGATCGTCAGCGGAACCCACGGCGTCGAAGGCTTTGCCGGATCGGCCTGCCAGTGCGCATTGCTGGACTCGTTGCCGGAAACCGGCGATATGGGCCTGCTGCTGGTGCACGCCCTGAACCCCTGGGGATTCGACCATTTACGCCGCTGCAACGAGCATAACGTCGATCTGAACCGCAACTTTGTCGATTTCAGCGCTGGCCCGCCAGCCAATGATGACTACGCGGCACTTGACGACCTGTTGTTGCCGCCCGACTGGCACGGCGCCCGACGCCTGTCAGCCGATTTACAATTGTATTGGCAGTTGTTCACCGGCGGGCGCAGAAAACTGCAAGCCGCAATCAGTGCCGGACAGTATGAATTTCCGCAGGGATTGTTCTATGGCGGTCAGGAGGCTGAATGGAGTCACCGGGTCTGGCGGGAGATTCTCGCTGAATATCGCCATCGTCCGCTCATGGCGCTGGATATACACACCGGGCTCGGCGCCTATGGCAAAGGCCGGCTATTGACCAATCTCGCCGCGACCTCAGCGGATTACGCAGTCTTGCAGGGGTATTTCGGTGGACTGCTCGACAGCAGCGCCGGCAGCTCGCCGATCAGTGCCAGAACCAGCGGCGCTCTGATCGACACACTGCCGGCCGACAGCCGCTCGTTGGTACTGGAATTCGGCACGTTTTCGGCAAGGCGGGTTCTCAACGGCCTTCGCCGGGAAGCTATTGACTGGCGCAAGGCGCGTCAGCATGACGGCTTGAAAAAACTCTTTTGTCCCGATGATCCGGCCTGGCGACAAAGCGTTCTGGATCAGTTTTTACGGATCGTTCCGGCTTGCCTGTCGCTGCTGAACGAGGCCTCTGCCTGACAGAAAGACGCCTCCGTCACTCCACAAGCAGATAATAAACGCTGACCTGCCCGGCGGTTTTTTCACGCAGAATATTCCATTGCGGCGCGAAAAAATTCTTTACCGGAAAGTTTTTCGGGCTTTCGACAATGATTTTGCAAGCCGGCGCAAGCCAGGTTGCCTGCGCCAGAGCGTTTAGACTTTGCTCATGCAGGTCGGAATCGAACGGCGGGTCGAGAAAAACAATGTCGTAGGGCTGCCGGTTTTGCCGGATAAAATCCACCGCCGAACAAGGCTGGATATCGACGCATTGACCGGCATCGAGTTTGTCAGACGCCAGAGCCAGCTTGTCGACAACCAGCGGTGCGGTTTCAATCAGGGTGACTTTCTCTGCGCCGCGCGAGGCCGCTTCAAACCCCATTGCGCCACTGCCGGCAAACAGGTCCAGACAATGCGCACCGGGAAGGGACAGCTGCAACCAGTTGAAAATGGTCTCGCGCAAACGGTCGCCGGTCGGACGCAGGCCCGGGCTGTCGGCGAATTCAATCCTGCGGCCCCGCCAGCGCCCGGCAATGATTCGCAGGGAATTGCCGGCCTTTTCACCGGACTTGTATTTTTTATTCTGGCGCACCGCCGACGATCACAGTGACCAGCTTGTCGGGCCGGATGGTTTCACGAAACGCCTGGTGTACACTGTCGCGGGTTTCGCGTTCTATCCTGTCGTTGAAAGCCTGCAGATAATCCAACGGCAGATCATAAAAACCTATCAAAGAAGCATATTGCACCAGTTTTGCGTTGCTATCGGTTTTGAGTGCATAGCCGCCGGTAATGTTTTTTATGCTCGACTCGAAGGCCTTTTCCGTAGGGCCATCCTTGATATATTCATCCAGATTTTGCGTAACGATGGAAATTGCCTCGTCGACCTGGTCGTTACGGGTCTGCAGGCCGATCATAAACGGACCTTTTTTCTCCATCGGTGAAAAATAGCTGTAAACGCTGTAGGCCAGGCCGCGTTTTTCCCGCACTTCGTCCATCAGGATTGAAGAAAAACCACTTCCGCCGAAGCCGTGGTTGGCAATATACAGGGCGAAATAATCCGCGTCATTGCGCGACACGCCAGGCTGGCCGATCAGGATATGCGATTGTTCGGACGGATAGTCGATGCGGATGGTCCTGGCTTCGGCAAGCGGCTCGACCGGCGGCAGAGCCGGCGCCTTGTCCCCGGTCGGCATAAATCTCACCAGTTTTTCCGCCAGAGCTTCGGCCTGCGCGCGGTCAAGCTGACCGACGATAGACAGCTGGGCATTGCCGGTCACATAGTAACGCTGATAAAAATCCACAATATCGTCACGCTTGATGGCGTTGATATCAGCCTCTTCAGCCGTGCGGGCATAGGGATGATCGCCGTAGACCGCCTCAAAGAAGGCTTTTTCGGCGATTTCACCCGGTTTCTGCTGGCGGTTTTTCAGCATGGTCAGCAGTTGCGCGCGCATCAGCTCGATTTCCGACTCCGGAAAATCCGGCTTGCCAATGACTTTTGCCATGATGTCCAGCGAACCGTCGAGTAATTCCGGCAGCGTCAGACTGCGCAGACTGACCCAGGCCATATCGCGCAGAGAGCCGATTTCAAATTGCGCACCCATGCTCTCCAGCTTGTCCGACAAACTGTTGGCGTCCAGTCCATCGGCACCGTTGCCTATGACCGCCGAGGTCATATCGGCGACGCCGGGCTTATCGCCATCACGCGCGCTACCGGCGGCGTAGACCATGCGTAAATCGACCATCGGCAGACTGTCCGATGGAAAGAAATTGACCTTTACGCCGTTGCCGGTGGTCCAGCTTTGCAACACATTACTGGCCGCCAGAACGCCCGAGGACAGGCCGCAGAGCAACAGCAGCGCCACGGCCACAAACAATTGCCTGATCTTCAAATACCTCAACATCGGCTTACTCCTTATCCGCACCGTTGTCATCCACCAGAGCTGCCTGTCCGGCTGCCTGCGGCTTAACGATCCCGACGGTCAAACCGCTTTCGACCAGGTATTTTTGTGCGACAGCCTGTACCTGCTCGGCGGTTACCGACTCTATGCCCTGCAGATAAGCGTCCATGACCTGATAACCGAAGCCGAGAGTCTCCAGGCTGCCGATGCTGATCGCCTTGTAGAACATGGAGTCTTTTTCAAAGACGTCATTGGCCATGACCTGGGCCTTGACTCTCGCCAGCTCAGCCTCTTCGACGCCGTGTTTTTTTATCGCCTCGATCTCATCCAGAATGGCCTGTTCGAGATCCTTGATATCGGTTTGCGGCAGCGGCGTGCCATCGAAGATGAACATCGACTCCTGGGGTTTGTACATGTTGTAACTGGCGCCGGCACTGGCCGCGATCTGTTTGCCGCGCAACAGATTACGGGTCAGCCGGGCGCTTTCCCCTCCATCCAGAATACTCGCAAGTACTTCCAGCGCATAGGCATCGGCCGGATCGTCCAGTGTGCCCATGGTTGGTGTTTTGAAACCCATGATCAGATACGGCAACTGGGCGGGAGC
>JAGRHW010000137.1 GCA_020444765.1 Gammaproteobacteria bacterium
CTCGACTTCCTGCTGAGCGTCCACAAAGGAGCGGAAATCTGCCAGTGTCACCCACGGGTCGTAAGGGTTTTTCAGCGCGCCGATAATATTATTGAAGATACCGGGTTCACTGGTATTGAACTGGCCGGATTCCAGTAAGTGCATGACCGCCTGTAGATCCGGGTCCTGGTCGATATACGACTGGGGGTTATAGTGTTTTTTAAGTTCCTCCACTTCGTCGGCTTTCAAGCCGAAGAGGAAGAAGTTGTCCTGACCGACTGCATCCATGATTTCGATATTGGCGCCATCGTAAGTCCCGATCGTCAAAGCGCCGTTCATCATGAATTTCATATTACCCGTGCCGGACGCTTCCTTGCCGGCCGTGGAAATCTGCTCGGACAAATCCGCAGCGGGCGCGATAACCTCCATGCTCGAAACATTGTAGTTTGGCAGAAAGACCAGCTTCAGCATGTCGCCGATATCCGGGTCCTTGTCGATCGTATCGGCAATATTGTTACACAGTTTGATAATCAGCTTGGCCATCTCATAGCCAGGTGCCGCCTTGCCGCCGATCAATACGCAGCGATTTACCCAGCCTTCGGTCTGTCCCGTTTTGATGCGGTTATACAGATGAATGACATGGAGCAGGTTCAGGAGTTGGCGTTTGTACTCATGAATGCGCTTGACCTGGATATCGAACAGCGAACCGGTATCGAAGCGGACGCCGCATTGTTGCTCGATAACATCGGCCAGCCGTTGTTTGTTTTGTTGCTTCACTGCCAGCCAGCGTTTCTGAAATTCACTGTTATTCGCCAGCGTCTTCAGTTTTTCTATCTGGCCAAGATCGGAGACCCAGTCCGAACCGATCTTCTCGGAAATAAGCGCCGTCATGGCTGGATTGGCATGTGCTATCCAGCGTCGCGGGGTGACGCCATTGGTTTTGTTGTTGAATTTATGCGGCCAAAGCTCATAAAAGTCGCGGAACAAACCTTCGGTCAACAAATGTGAATGCAGTGCGGCCACGCCGTTTACCGAGTAACTGCCGACGATACCGAGGTAGGCCATGCGGATTTGCTTGTAATCACCTTCTTCGATAATCGACATCCGGCGCAGGCGGTCGCTGTCGCCCGGCCATTTCCGTGCCACCAGTGTCATAAACTCGGCATTGATCCGATAGATGATTTCCAGCAGGCGGGGCAAGAGCTTTTCGAACAGTTTCACGGGCCAGCGTTCGAGTGCTTCGGGCAGCAGAGTGTGATTCGTATAGGCCATACACTGGCTGGTTATACTCCAGGCCTGGTCCCAGGCGAGATTTTTCTCGTCGACCAGAATGCGCATCAGTTCGGCGACTGCCAGGGTCGGGTGTGTGTCGTTCATCTGGAAGACATTCAATTCGGCGAAGCGGCTGAAATCATTGTCCTGGTTTTCCTCCCAGAGACGCACCACATCCTGCAGGCTTGCCGAAGCGAGGAAGTACTGTTGGCGCAGCCGCAGTTCCTTGCCGTTCTCACTGGCGTCGTTCGGATACAGAACCATGGAGATGTGCTCGGCGTCGTTTTTGGCCGCCACCGCTTCCGGGTATTCACCGGCATTGAATTCATTCAGGTTGAAGGCATCGGTGGCCGCCGCCTTCCAGAGCCTCAGGGTGTTGACGGTATCGTTGTGATAGCCGGACACAGGCATGTCATAGGGCACGGCGAGTATTTTGGTGGCGTCAATCCAGCGGGAATATTCACCGCCGTTGCCATCGCTGTGTTTTTCGATTCTGCCGCCGAAACGGATGGTTTGTGTATGTTCCGGGCGGACGATCTCCCAAGGGTTGTCATTATGCAGCCAGTGATCCGGTTCCTCGACCTGATAGCCGTTCTTGATGCGCTGGTGAAACATGCCGTATTCATAGCGGATACCATAGCCGACCACCGGTAATTTCAGGGTGGCGCAGCTATCCATAAAGCAGGCGGCAAGACGTCCAAGGCCGCCATTGCCAAGTCCGGCATCGGGCTCGGCGCTTTCGATTTCCTCCAGACCGATCGAAAATTTCTGCATCGCCTCACGGCTTGCATCATCTATTTCCAGATTTAGCAGATGATTACCAAGCGCCCGGCCGATCAGAAATTCCAGTGACAGATAGTAGGCCCGGCGTACATCTTTTTGTTTGGTTTGCTGGCGGGTCTTGCGCCAGCTCGGCATGATCCGGTCGCGAACCGAGAAGGCCAGCGCTTCATACACGTAATGCGGAGTACAGCCGGTGGTTCGGCCGAGATGATAATTAAGGTAACGCTGAAAGTCCTCCGCCAGCGCCTCAGCGGTGACGGGCAGGTTTTTCATATTGGCCTGCTCGCAGGCCTGTGAAAAATCAGTTTGTTTATTCATAGGTCCGGTGTCTGCTCAGTTTAAAGTGGTTTACGGGAGTAAAGTTCAAGATACTGCCGGGCGCGGCCGTTCCAGCTCAGATCGAGTGCCATGCCGTTGCGGATTATTGACGACCATGATGCCGTGTCCTTGATCAGATCCAGCGCCCTGAGCATCGCATCACTGAAGGATGCCTGGTCGGCTTTAGGAAAAACGAAGCCGTTGGCGCTGCCGTCCCTGAGGGTTTCCGTACTTGTATTGACGATGGTATCGGCCAGGCCGCCGGTTTGATGCACCACGGGCGGTGTGCCGTAACGCAGGCTGTACATCTGATTCAGCCCGCAGGGTTCAAAACGCGAAGGCATCAAAAAGATATCAGCGCCGGCTTCCAGTAAATGGGCTTTTTGTTCGGAAAAACCGATCCAGGTGAAAACCCGGCCGGGGTTTTCGGCGGCGGCCAGTGATAGAAGTTGTTCGTATTTGGCTTCGCCGGTGCCGAGAAATATAAAAGCCGCATCGGTGTCGGCCAGAATCTGCGGCATCGTATCGATAATCAGATCTATGCCTTTTTGCTCGACCAGTCGACCGACCATACCCATCAAGGGGCGGGTCAGGAGTTCTTCGGCAGGGCTTGGCCGGCCGAATGATTCAAGCAAACTGATCTTTGCAGCAAGCTTGCCTGCATGAACGTTGTCGGAGTTATACGGTAAAGGCAGATAGCGGTCGGTTCGCGGGTTCCAGTGTTGTAGATCTATGCCGTTGAGAATGCCGCTCAGCCGGTTTTGGCGGCTGCGTAAAATGCCGTCCATTGCATAGCCGAACTCCGGCGTGCAGATTTCCCTGGCATAGGTCGGACTCACGGTGGTCACTTCGTCGGCGTAGACGATGCCTGCCTTCAGCATTGAAAAGCCGCCGTAGAACTCCACCCCCTCGATATGCCAGAGTTTTGCCGGGAGTTGCAGATTGATAAAGACCGGTTGTGGAAAATGCCCGCCGTAAGCAAGATTATGAATCGTGAAAATGGTTTTCGGGCGGACCGGATAATCACTGAGCAGGGCCGGAACGAGGCCGGTTTGCCAGTCGTTGCAATGTACCACCGAAGGACGCCAGCCGGTATCGAGTGCATCCATAGCGATCAGCGCGGCTGTTTGCGCGAATACGCTGAAACGTTCGGCATTGTCCGGCCAGTCCGTACCGTCAGCCTGTATGTAGGGATTTCCAGGCCGGTCATATAGCGGCTGGCAATCGACAAGATAGAGGCCGACCTTGAATTCCGGATGACGGGCTTCGAGAACTCTTATACTGCGTGTTTGCCGGTCGCCCGGCACATCGAGACGACCCAGCATTCTGATGATGTCGACCTTGTCCATCAGTTCGCGATAAGCCGGGATCAGCAGGCGCACATCCGCGCCATGTTCCTGCAATGCGTGCGACAGACCATAGGCCACATCGCCGAGCCCGCCGGTCTTGTTGAGTGGATAAACTTCGCTGGATACAAATAAAACGTTCACACCACAGCCTTAAGAAAAAGTCCGGCCAGCGGAGGGACGCGGATACTGATGGATTGCGAGAATCCCGACCAGGGCTTGTCTTGTGTGGCGATCAGGCCGTCGTTGCCGACGTTCGATCCGCCGTAACAGCTGGCGTCGGTATTGAGGACTTCCTGGTAATCCTGTGTCGATGGAACACCGATACGGTAGCTCTCACGCACGACCGGGGTGAAATTCAGAATGCAGATGATCGATTCATCCGGATCATCGGACTGGCGAATCAGGCTGAGCACCGATTGATCGGAATCGTTACAGTCGATCCAGCGGAAGCCGTCGGACTGAAAATCGTTGTAATGCAAGCCTGGATTATCGAGATAGAGTGTATTAAGGTCTTTAACCAGCAGATGCAGACCGTTATGGGAAGCTTTCTCCATAAGCTGCCAGTCCAGCGCGGTTTTCACGTTCCATTCGCGCCACTGGCCGAATTCATTGCCCATGAAGGACAGTTTTTTGCCCGGATGCGCAGTCTGCCAGGCGTAGAGAACGCGCAGATTGGCAAACTTTTGCCAGAGGTCGCCGGGCATTTTGTCGAGCATGCTGCGTTTCAGGTGCACGACTTCATCATGGGAAAAGGGCAGCACGAAGTTTTCCGTCCAGGCGTAAATCTGGCTGAACGTCAGTTTGTTGTGATGGTATTTGCGGTGTACCGGATCTTCCTCGATATAGGCGAGGGTGTCGTTCATCCAGCCCATATTCCATTTGATGGAGAAGCCCAGTCCGCCAAGCTCGATCGGCCGCGAAACCATCGGCCAGGCGGTCGATTCCTCGGCGAAGGTCAAAACGCCGGGAAACAGGCCGTGCACGGTTTTGTTCATTTCCCGCAAGAAGGCGATCGCTTCGAGGTTCTCCCGGCCGCCGTAGCGGTTCGGCAGCCATTCGCCGTCCTTGCGTGAATAATCGAGATAAAGCATCGAGGCGACAGCATCGACCCGCAGGCCGTCGACATGAAATTCCTCAAGCCAGTAAACGGCATTGGTGAGCAGGAAGTTTCTGACTTCGTTTCTATCGTAGTCGAAAATCAGCGTGCCCCAATCCTGATGTTCGCCCTTGCGCGGATCGCCGTGCTCGTAAAGCGGGTAGCCGTTGAACCGTGCCAGTGCAAAATCATCCTTGGGAAAATGCGCGGGTACCCAATCGAGGATGACGCCGATGTCGTTTTTATGGCAAAGATCCACGAAATAGCGGAAATCGTCCGCGCTGCCGAAGCGGGAAGTTGGCGCGAAATAGCCGCTGATCTGGTAGCCCCAGGATTCATCTAGCGGGTGTTCGGCAATCGGCAGTAATTCGATATGGGTATAATTCAGGTGCTTGACATAAGGTATCAGTTGTTCGGCCAGCTCGCGCCAGTCGAGAAATTCGCCATCGGCCGTGCGTCGCCAGGAGCCGGCATGTATTTCATAGATGCTGATCGGCTTGTGCTGCCAGTCAAAGTCAGCGCGTGCATTTAGCCATTCATCGTCTTGCCAGGGGAAACGTGAATTTTCCTGAATCAATGATGTCGTGTCGGGCCGCAGGGCCATGGCTTGCGCGTAAGGGTCGGTCTTTTTCAATATCGAGCCGTTTTCGCTCAGTATTTCAAATTTGTAGTTATCATTCTTATGCAAGCCCGGAACAAACAGTTCCCACACGCCGGATTGCCCGCGGCTGCGCATCGGGTTACGCAAACCATGCCAGCCGTTGAAATCGCCGATCACACTGACGCGTTTGCAATTGGGCGCCCAGACCGAGAAACAACAGCCTTCTATGCCATCGATGGTTTTAAGATGCGCGCCGAGGAACCGGTAGGCATGAAAGTGACGGCCAGCGGCAAACAGCTGCAGGTCGAGGTCGCCGATCTGCGTGCCAAAGCTGTACGGAGAAACGGCACTGTGCCAGCTGCTGTCGTGTTTTTCCTGCCAGCGCAATGAATAGTGAACCGGGATGTTGCTGAACTTGCCGGGTTCGGCGATGAACAAGTCGGTTTTTTCCACCCGCTTCATCGGTCCGAAGCCTTCCAGCTCGACCTGTTCGGCCGAAGGCATAAACACCCGGATGATTTCTTCACCGGCGCTGTTGTAGTGTCGGCCCAGATACTCGAAGGGGTCGTGATGTGAGCCGTTTTTCAGGCGTTCGATGTGTGAGAGATTAGTCATTGTCCGAGTCGCCCGTAGTCGGCGAGTTTTGTCCGGATTTGTTGTGCAAAATCACTGCCCAACTGTTCATGCCGACAACGCCACTGCCAGTTGTCGGCAATAGTGCCCGGTGTGTTCATGCGGGCCTCGCTGCCAAGGCCGAGGAAGTCCTGCAATGGTACTACCGCCAGATTGGCCTGGGTACCAAGCGCCAGGTTAATCATTGTGTCGACGATCTGTGCAGGAGATTGCGCACCAATTTGGGACATCACATGCTGTTGTTCGTGCTCTTGCAGTGCATCGAACCAGCCTTGCGTGGTGTCGTTATCATGGGTACCGGTGTAGACGACGGTGTTCGGTTTGATATTTTTCGGCTTGTGCGGATTGTCCTCGAATGCGTCAAATGAAAACTGCAACACCGCCATGCCGGGTAAATGGTATTTGTCCCGCAACGCCACGACTTCGGGGGTGATGACGCCGAGATCTTCCGCAACCAGCTGCGGCTGGCCTTCTTCAGCGGCAAAGCGTGCGAGTAACTGGTCGCCCGGCACGCTCTGCCAGTAACCATCGATCGCGGTATCGCAATCTCTGTCGATCGTCCAGACAGCCTCCAGACCACGGAAGTGATCGATACGGACGATATCGAACCAGGCGAAATGCGCGCGCAAACGATCCAGCCACCAGTCGAAACCGTTGGCTTCCAGAACCTCCCAGTTGTAATGGGGGTTACCCCAGCGCTGACCGGTTTCCGAAAAATAGTCCGGCGGTACGCCGGCTACCACCGTCGGTTGTCCGGCTTCATCCAGCAGAAAGTAATCCGGGTGCGCCCAAACGTCTGAGCTGTCGTGTGCGACGAAGATGGGCATATCGCCGAACAGGTAAATACCTCTTTTACGTGCATATTTGTGTATTTCACACCAGCGTGAATAGACGCGGAACTGTTGCCACTTGATCGAGCGGATCACATCTGCATGTTGTTTTCCAAACCGTTCGAGAGCTGCAGCGGAGCGGGTCCGGTAGGGCGCTGGCCATTCGAACCAGGCCTGCTTGTCGAAATGAATTTTCAGGCTGGCAAACAGCGCATAGTCTTCAAGCCAGCAGGCTTGTTTGCGTTCCCAGTCAAGAAAGGCCTGCATGTCATAATCGGCTTCGGCCAGATAGTCTTCAGGTACCAGCGTTGGATTGATCGCGAAAGCCGAGTCGCATTGATAAGGCGATCCGCCGGTTTGCGGTACGCCAAGCGGCAGCGTTTGCCAGACGCTGATACCTGCTTCTGCGAGAAAATCCAACCAGTCTGTTGCGTCTTCGTCGAGTTTACCGGAAGGCAGTGACGTGGGATGCAGTAAGATGCCGGCACGTCGACCTGCGAGAATCCTGGGGAGGTTGCTATTCAAGGGTAAATCCTGATGTATTTAGAATAATTAAAAGTTTCCGGCATAGTATCGCGTCGATTCAGAAAATGTCTGTAGAAGTTGACGATCGACGCCACCAGGCCAGCTTGAATGTGCAAGTTTAGTATGGCGGCGTGTTATTTCAGGCGCAATAAATATACCATTCCATGAGGTTCCGGCCGGTGAGGTGAGTTGAGGTTGTCTAAGTGTTCCGATGTCATGCGAATACAATGAAAACTGACATCAAAACGGATACAATCAATGTCTATAACAACGACTTCCAAGCGCGCATTGGATTAAGCAAAGGATGTACTGCACATGGCCGAAAACAACATGATTCATTCCGAGCGTTTTGTCAGCCGACTCACCCGTCACACGATGGCCTTGGTGCTTGCCGGGGGCAGGGGCTCGCGACTCAAAAATCTCACTGACTGGCGTGCCAAACCGGCAGTACCGTTTGGCGGTAAATTCCGGATTATCGATTTTGCGCTGTCCAACTGCCTCAATTCCGGTATCCGGAAAATCGGCGTACTGACCCAGTACAAGTCCGATTCGCTGATTCGCCATGTGCAAAACGGTTGGGGCTTTATGCGCAGCGAGATCGGTGAATTCGTGCATATCATTCCTGCGCAACAGCGTATGCAGGAACTCTGGTATCAGGGTACGGCGGACGCGATTTATCAGAATCTGGATATTTTGCGCAGCCACGAAACCCAGTTCGTACTGATTCTAGCCGGTGATCATATTTACAAAATGGATTACGGGCCGATGCTGGCCGATCATGTGGCCAATGAGGCGGATCTGACGATCGGCTGTATTGAGGTACCGCGCGATGAAGCGCGTGAGTTCGGCATCATGGATATCAACGATACCCGCCGTATCACGAAGTTTCTTGAAAAACCTCAGGATCCGCCCGTCATGCCGGGCCGACAGGATGCATCGCTGGCATCGATGGGGATCTATATTTTTAATACCTCGTTTTTATACGAGCAGTTGATCAAGGACGCTGATACGTCTTCTTCTTCGCATGATTTCGGCAAGGACATCATTCCCGGCGTGATCGATAAGTATCGCGTGTTTGCCTATCCTTTTCTCAATCTGCAAAGCGGGCAGCAGGCTTATTGGCGCGACGTCGGTACGGTCGACGCCTACTGGAGCGCCAATATCGAACTGGCGGGTGTTTATCCGGAGCTGAATCTTTATGACCGGGAATGGCCGATCTGGACCTACCAGGAACAGGTGCCGCCTGCCAAATTCGTTTTCGACGATCCTCACCGTCGTGGCCAGGCGATCGATTCGCTGGTATCAGGGGGGTGTGTGATATCCGGCGCCACGGTCAAGCGATCGGTTTTGTTCACCAATGTGCGAGTCAACTCCTACGCGAATGTGACCGACAGCGTGATTCTACCGAATGTCGAGATTAAACGAGGTGCGCGGATCACCAAGGCTATTATCGACAAGGGTTGTATTATCCCCAACGATATGGTCATCGGCGAGAACCTGACGGAGGATCGTAAACGCTTTTATGTCAGTCCTGGCGGCGTGGTG
>JAGRHW010000138.1 GCA_020444765.1 Gammaproteobacteria bacterium
CGTCGCGAAGCGGAGCGCGGGTTATGCTGGTCGATGAGCAAAGCGAGTTCGGCGGCAGTCTGCTGGCTTCGCGGCAGACCATTGACGGCTTGCCGGCCTTGCATTGGGTGGGCAAGGCCGTGGAGGAATTGCGCGGCAACAGCAGGGTGCGGCTGCTTGTTCGCAGTACGGTTTATGCTTATCTCGATCACAACTTTCTGACCGTCGCGGAAAGACGCACCGATCATCTGGCGCCGGCGGAACGCCGGGGGCCGCGGGAAAAGCTCTGGAAAGTCAGGGCCGGTCAGGTCGTGCTGGCGACCGGCGCGCAGGAGCGACCGATGATCTTCGGCAATAATGACCGGCCGGGCATCATGCTCGCTTCGTCGGTCAGTCACTGGATTAATCGCTACGCGGTGTTGCCGGGTAAAAAAGCCGTGCTCTTCACCAATAATGACAGCGCCTATCAAACGGTGCTGGATTTACTCGATGCCGGTGCCGAGGTAGCGGCGGTGGTGGATGTCCGCAGGCGTGCCAACGGTACTTTACCTGCCAGGGTGAAAGCCCGCGGGGTACAGATTTACCGGGGACATGCTGTTGTTAATACGCTGGGCGGCAGACACCTGAAGGCCGCGTGTCTGATGCGCCTGAATGAGGCAGGCAATGAGGTGCGTGACGGGAGTTTTGCCCTCGACTGCGATCTGCTCGCGGTGTCGGGCGGCTGGAGTCCGGTGCTGCATCTGAGCGCCCAGTCCGGCGCACGGGCAAGCTGGAGTGAAGCGCTTGCCTGCTTTTGCCCCGGCACGCCGGTGCAGGCAGAGCGGTCCACCGGTGCTGCCGCCGGTCTGTTCGAACTTGCCGACTGCCTGAGCGACGGTTTCGCCAGAGGGCAACAGGCGGCCCGTGAAGCCGGTTTCGAAAATACTGCAAGTCTGGATGAACCTGTCGTCGAGGCTGTTGAAACCGCGGCGATAGAACCGCTTTGGCTGGTGCCGTCGCCCTGGCCGGCCGGCCGTGGGCCCAAACAATTCGTCGATCTGCAAAACGATGTGTCGGCGGCGGATATCAGGCTGGCGGCGCGCGAAGGCTTTAAATCCATCGAACACGTCAAGCGCTACACGGCGATGGGTTTCGGTACCGATCAGGGCAAACTCGGCAATATCAATGGCATGGCGATACTGGCGCAAACCCTGGGTCAGTCGATTCCGGCGACCGGCACCACGACATTCCGGCCAAATTACACGCCGGTATCGTTCGGGACGATTGCGGGGCCGGATCTTGGCGGGGAACTGTTTCAACCGGTACGTAAAACCGCACTGCATGCCTGGCACCAGGAAAACGGCGCCTTGTTCGAGAATGTCGGACAGTGGCAGCGGCCCTGGTATTATCCGCGCGACGGCGAGGACCTGCAGGCAGCGGTCGAGCGCGAATGCCTGGCGGTGCGCAACAGTGTCGGGATCATGGATGCCGGCACACTTGGCAAGATCGATATCAAGGGCCCGGATGCGGCTGAATTTCTCAATCGTGTCTATACCAATCACTGGAGCAAGCTGAAAATCAATCATGCCCGTTACGGCCTGATGCTGGGTGAAGACGGGATGCTGATGGACGACGGGGTGACGATCCGGCTGGCCGAGGATCATTTTTTTATGCATACCACCACCGGCGGCGCCGCGCCGGTCTTCGCCTGGCTTGAGCGCTGGCTGCAGACCGAGTGGCCGGAGTTGCAGGTGTATCTGACGTCGGTGACCGATCACTGGGCGACCGCCGCGGTAGTGGGACCCGACAGCCGTCAGGTGCTTGCGGGAGTTTGCGACGATCTTGACTTATCGGCAAAAGCGTTTCCGTTTATGACATCCCGAACGGGCACGGTGGCCGGGGTTGCGGCGCGGGTCAACCGGATCAGTTTTTCCGGCGAGCTGGCGTACGAAGTCAATGTGCCGGCCAATTACGCGCGGCATGTCTGGGAGGCTTTGATGCAGGCCGGCGAATCATTTGATATTACGCCTTACGGCACCGAGACGATGCATGTGCTGCGTGCCGAAAAAGGGTACATCATCGTCGGCCAGGACACTGACGGTTCAGTGACGCCGATTGATCTCGGCATGGCCTGGGCGGTCTCGAAATCCAAGGATTTCATCGGCCGCCGTTCGCTGAGTCGCTCCGATACCGCGCGCCAGGACCGCAAGCAACTGGTCGGCCTGCTGACCGCAGATCCCTCGCAGGTGATACCGGAAGGTGCGCAGATCATTGAAGACCCACAAGCGTCGGTTCCGGTGCCCATGCTTGGTCATGTGACGTCCAGCTATTTTAGCGCGACCCTGCAAAAATCCATTGCGCTTGCGCTGATTGAAAACGGGTTTGCAAGGCAGGATCAACAGGTCTTCGCCGCCACGGCTGACGGGGCGCTGATCGAGGCGAGGGTTTGCCAGCCGGTGTTTCTGGATCCTGAGGGAGAGCGGCAACATGTCTAAACGGTTGAAGGTTGAAAGCCCGCTGGTGCAGCTCGACGAGCGGCCGGCCTCGATTATCGAGCGCTCACCGCTGGCTTATATCAATCTGCGCGGGACGATCGGCAAGGGCCGGACAAAGTTTGCCCTGGCGATTAAAAAAGTCACCGGCTTGACGCCGACGCCCGATCCCAACAAAACGCTACATAACGATACATTCACTCTGCACTGGCTGGGGCCGGACGAGTATCTGTTGCTCTGCGATGCCGAGCGGACGGCGGATGTGACGGCACAACTGGAAACACTGCTGAGCGGTGTGTTCTGCGCAGTTACGGATGTCTCCAGCGGTTATACCCTGATCGAGGTGGCCGGGCCTTACGCGGCCGATCTGCTTGCCAAAGGCTGCCCGCTCGATTTGCATCCGGATGTGTTCGGCGCCGACGATTGCGCGCAGAGCCTGCTCGCCCAGGCCGGTATCCATCTAAGCCGTAAGCCCGATGGCGACGGTTTTGCGGTCATCGTCCGGCGAAGCTATGCCGATTATCTGATGCGCTGGCTGATCAACGCCAATACCGGGTATTGACCCTGACCCGTTCAACGCACGGCTGAACGTCTTTCCGATGTGGCGAGCCATCGTTCTCGCTCCGTCCGGTCTGCCACAAAGCACTAAAAAAAAATCTTCGGCTACAGTATGATTAGTCATTGAAGAAGATGCGTAACGTATCTTTGTGTACCGATGCGGGTGTAAATCGATACGTTCGGACGAAATAAAATAAATGAGGAGCCGCTGGTGAAAAACATTCTGGTACATGCCGATCTCGGAAAATCATTCCGAATGCGTATGGAGTACGCTGCCGCCCTGGCCGGCAGGAACGGTGCGCGGATCGATGCCTTGTATGTCATACCCTTGTTTGAAATGCCTGGCAATTCCAGGTATTCGATGCCCAAGGCGGTGCTGGAAGAGCGTAGCCAGGCTGAACATGCCGAGGCCGAATCGGCCAAGGCGATCTTTGATGAGGTCGTGGCAGCGACCGGTGTCGAGGCCCGCTGGACGATTGAAGTCGGCGATTACGTCGAAACCCTGTGCGGTTTCGCAAGGACTTCCGATTTGCTGCTGATGGGACAGCGCAATGCCGCCGATCTCAAGGTCTCCGACAGCCCGCCGCCGGACCGGATTATCCTGCGTGCGGGTCGGCCGGTACTGGTCACGCCACATGTTAAATTCGATCAGAACGCCGGCTCACATATCCTGCTGGCCTGGGATGGATCGCGTGAATCGGCGCGCGCCATGCACGATGCCATGCCACTGTTGCTGGCGGCGGACGAGGTGGATGTCGTCACCTTTGCCGAGAACAAATCGGCGGCGGCCAAGTTCGCCTCGATGGAATCGGCAGTCAATTTCCTCAGTGAAAACGGCGTCAAGGCAAAAGGCGAGTCGTTGGTCCTGAGTCAGATATCGGTGGGTGAATCGCTGCTTAACCGGGTTGTCGATCGCGGCGCGAACATGCTGGTCATGGGTGGTTACGGCCAGTCACGGCTGCGTGAAATCGTGCTTGGCGGCGTCACCCGGACGGTGCTCGAGCATATGAGCGTGCCGGTGCTGATGTCGCGCTAGGCGCTCAGCTTCAAGAGGGCGATTACAAGGACGCTGGAAAACAGGCATGACCGCTACTATCAGAATTGCCCTGCTGTGTGCATTCACCGGCTTGCTGGCCGTGTTGCTGAGCAGCTGCGCGACCGGTAAACACGCCGAGCCGGTGACGCCACCGGTCAGTCAGTCCGAACCGCCGGCGGACGAGGCTCCCGACTACCAGACAAACCTGCCGGGGATTCTGCCCGAGCTGTCCCAGTATCGCGTTGTGCTGGTCGGTGAGCGGCATGACCGATTGGATCATCATGTCGTGCAGCTCGATATCATCAAGTATCTGTATTCGGTCAATCCCTTGCTGGCAATCGGTCTTGAAATGGTTCAGCAACCGTATCAGCTGGCTTTGACGGATTTTGTCGAAGGGCGGATCGACGAGCAGACGATGCTGGAGAAAACCGATTACTTTTCACGCTGGCGTTACGATTACCGTCTCTACGCGCCGATTCTGCGCTTTGCCAGGGATAACCGGATACCGCTGGTCGCCTTGAATGTGCCTTCCGAAGTGACCCGACAGACTGCACGGGAAGGGCTGGTCAGTCTGACCGGTTCGGCGCGTAACTATATTCCCGAGAGCATAGACCGGACTCTGCCTGGCTACGAACAGCGCATCAGGGACAGCTACGAGATGCATGGCGAGCACGCGATGGGCGATGTCGAGAATTTCATCGACGCGCAATTGCTGTGGGATGAAGGCATGGCCAGTCGCGCCGCGGACTATCTGCAGGACAATCCCGCCCGGCAGATGGTCGTGCTGGCCGGTTCCGGCCATATCATCAATCGCACGGGGATTCCGCAACGGCTGGAGCGGCGAATCAATTCACCGGTCGTCACCGTGCTGCCGGCGATGGATGAAGAAGGCGAAGAGCAGGCCGGCACCGCCGACTTCTGGGTCAAAACCACGTCACTGGAATTGCCCGACAAGGGCCTGCTCGGCATCATGCTGGAGACCGACGAGCGCGGCGTGTACGCGTCGTCGTTTACCGAAAACAGTGCCGCCAGCCAGGTCGGCGTGAAGGAACGGGACTATATCCGCTCGATCAACAACCGTTCCATCAGCAGCAATGCGGATGTCGGTCTGGCGATGTGGGACAAAAAACCGGGTGAATCGGTGCAGTTAACAGTTGACCGGGGACAGGAGGCCGAGCTTCAGGTGCTTCGCTTCGAGATCCGTCTGCATTAAATATCAGTGGAATCGCTTTTCTCCCACCTGATGCACTAAAAGCGGGCAAAACTCTTCAACCCTTCCTCGAACGTTCGTTTTTCATGCGAATAAGCGCTCGCCGGAAAAAAAACCGGTTAACAGGTCTGTAATAATTTGTACTACGACATAATTTCGCGTAATACTTTGGTGTTAGACTGTATGTGACATTATTTAACAAAGTCGGCAAGTATATGCGGGATACAAGGTTCAACCGATGCTGAACCAGAAACAGGGCGGGTCGCCTCCGGGCTATGATCAACGGGTCGTTGATCAGGCTGTCCGGTTTATGTATTCGCATATTCGCGGGGTCAGCTTCCTGCAGGTGTTTTTTCCCGTCTCGATTGCCTGGATGTTCTGGAATAATGTCTCACAAGTCCAGATTCTTGGCTGGACGGCGGGCGTTATCGCTGTCTATGCGGCGCGCATCATCCTGGTCCGGCAGTTTGATAAACTGGACCCTGAAACACAAGGCCTGACCCGTTGGGCCCACTATTTCACCGTAACGGCCATAGTATCAGGCTTTTTCTGGGGTGGGGCCGGAGTTTTATTTTACACGCCGGAATCGGTAAATTTACAAGTCCTGTTGTATACCCTGATCGTCGGCGTGGCGGCCGGATCGCTTATTGTAAATTGTTACTGGCTGCCGTCCTTTTACGCCTATTCCATACCGTCGGTAGGGCTGGTTGCGGCCAATCTGCTGGTGCTCGCCGAGCTGCCGGGAAAATTGCTGGGTTTTCTACTGGTTCTCTACATGCTGATCATTACCCAGGTCGCCAGGCGCACCCATGATACCTTGTATCAATCCATTCAATTGCAGTACGAAAACCTCGAGCTGGTCGAGGAGCTGAAACTGCAAAAGGAGCGGGCTGAAACCGCCAACCGTGCGAAGACCCGTTTTCTTGCTTCCGCCAATCATGATTTACGACAGCCCGTACATGCCCTGTCATTAATGACCTATGCGGCCAAGGACGAGCTGACTTCTCCACGAGGCAAGAAACTTTACGAGAGCATGACCAGCACGGTCAGCAGTCTGGGTCAGTTGCTGGAGTCTCTGCTCGACCTGTCGCGCCTGGATGCAGGCGCGATGTCCGTACAGCGGGAGAACGTCAACCTTAAACCGCTGGGTGCGCAGTTGATTACCGAATTCCTGCCCATGGCGCAACGTAAAAACCTGCGCATCGGGCTTGGACCCTTCGATTTTTCGGTTTATACGGACATTGCGCTTGTCGAGAGAATTCTGAGAAATCTGGTCGGCAATGCAATCCGTTACACCAACTCCGGTGGCGTGCTGGTGGGTTGCCGACGACGCGGCGAAAATGTGGTGATCGAGGTCTGGGATACCGGAATCGGCATTGACGGCGAGGATTCGGAAAAAGTATTTACCGAATTTTATCAAGGTAATAATCCCGATCATGACCGTACCCAGGGCCTCGGGCTTGGCTTGTCAATCTGCCGTCGCATCGCGGTGTTGCTGGGTCATGATTTTCAATACAAGTCACGGCCCGGTCGGGGATCGGTGTTTCGTCTTACCTTGCCACTCAGCAAACAGGTGATTCTGGCTCAACCACGGCAGGCTTCGCATTACGCAGACCATAAAAACACGCTTTGTGAAAAAACGATTCTGGTCATCGATGACGAGCGCATAGTACGTGATGCGTTGAAGCAGGTGCTTTGCGACTGGGGTGCACGGGTGCTGCTGGCCGCCAGCGGCAAGGAAGCGATAGCGATCATCCGTGACAAACTCGACGGCAAAGCACCCGATGCGATTATCTGTGACTACCGCCTGCAAGGGCGGGAAACCGGGCTGGACGCGATCGACGAGATTCGTCGTGTGCTCGGCGATCAGGCTGCAGCGACCCTGATCCTGACCGGTGACACTGCGCCGGATCAGGTCAAAACCTTTGAAAAGTCGGCTATCGACGTTATTCACAAACCGGTTCATCCCGATGAACTGCATGGTTATCTGGGACGGCTGCTCAAGGCGACGTGATGACGGGTGTTGCTT
Source organism: Gammaproteobacteria bacterium (assembly GCA_020444765.1). The sequence continues at coordinate 7,284 of JAGRHW010000138.1, forward strand.
ATCGGCGCTGAGTGCCGGTGATATGCCTGCTGTAAATGCAATTTCTGTCCCTGCCGATACCAAGAAACGCGTTTGTTACGTTGGTTCTGCAGTGCCAGCGGATTCGACCGCCGTGGTCCGGGTTTTCCGGCGTCAGCCTGATGATTTTGTCAGAGCCCAGATCACTTGTCAGGTCTGCGACAAACTCGCCGCGTGAGCGCAGCTTCAGTTTGTTTATATAATGCAATTCTGGCGACTGTGGATTGACTCCGGCCTCCTCGAGGCTCATCGGCCAGTTATCGTTTGTTTTGTAAAACGCCTGCAAAATCTGCTGAATACCCAGAAGTTCCTCGCGGGCCCGCTGAAATTTTATTTTTTGTTGCCTGAGCGTTTCCCGATCCACTTCCGTCCAAGCGCCGGAAACTGCCTGGTAGGGAAACCCGGATATAGTGCTTTCAACGGGCTTTGATGTAAGGGCTTGTAAATAAACCCGGGACCGATCGGCGCTTGCGGAGACATCCTGCGGCGAAACATCCCGGGTTTCAACGATCGCAAAGGGATTACGAAATCCCGGGCGGTCCATAGCGACGGACCTGGTTTTGACCAGATAAGTCTGGATATCCGCGTCGTGAAGATTTTGTTTGCCGGCATGCAGTAGGGCGCCGGCGGTGAAGGTAATGAGCGCGGCGAATGCCAGATAATGAATGCGTTTTGGCCGGAGTCGAGGTTGAGCCGGTCTCATCGTTGCTGGTTTCGTTTGCCGGATGTCAGTGAAGGGATTGAATATTCATTTATAGGCAGATGCCGGCGTGTTTGAATGCCGGGGGAAGGCGTAATGCGACGGGCTTCACATTCAGCCGGGCGGAGAGACAGTGAAAAGGCCCGTGTAGGGCCTTTTTCTCTTTTTGATGTTATTGCGGAATCGGCGCGCTGATGGTGACCGTATCACCGTCATTGGAACCGCCGCCGCCACCTCCGCCACCGCCGGCTGCCAGTCCGCCGACGGCCAGCACACCGAGTCCGATCCACAACCACTTATTCGATGACAGGCTCGATTCGTTGACTTCCTTGGCCGATTCGCTGGCCAGCGTGCTGCTGTCGGCGCCTTCGGTAACATTCAGCACCAGAGGCTCGAAGGTAAAGCCGCGCAAGAGCGTATTGCCGGCCGTGTCTTCCGCCTGGATATAATATTCAAGGCCGGGCGGGGTCAGTAAGGAGGCGTCCAGTTCGGTCATGTAGACGTCGCCGCTGCTGGTCGGCGTCATGTCGACACTGTTGAAAACAGACTCGCCGATGGCGCGAAAGAATAAAGTCACCTTGCCGACCCCGTTTTCATCGCTGACCGTGGCTGAAATCACGTGCGGGAGGTTGGAGGAGACGCTTTCACTGTCGGGCTCGTGCAATACCTGCGGTGGTTTGATGTCGCTTGCCGTCTGACTATGAGCCAGCGGGATCATCGCCGGAGACAGACTCAGAATCAATGACAGTGAACAGCTGATCAGTCGCCTTGACGCGCTCATGTACAGTCCTCGTTGCTACAGTGTTGGCGTGGTTTTGCGTCGTCCGGTCAAATATTTAGACTACGGGCAAAACAATTTTTTGCATAGTAACGAAGAATGTAAAGGCCTGCCAATAAGTCAATAGGATTAAG